>NZ_JACSGS010000006.1:0-242886 GCF_014334315.1 Aurantimonas sp. DM33-3
GAACGAGAACCTCGCAATGGCGGATCTCTACGCGAAGAAGATGGAGGCCGGACTGAAGCCAGGCCTGACGTCGTGCCATACGGGCTTCGTCGGCGGCTATGTCGTCGAGGGTCACGTTCCGGCGGCGGAGGTCAAACGGCTCCTCGCAGAGAAGCCCGACGCGATCGGTCTAACCGTTCCCGACATGCCTGCCGGCAGCCCCGGTATGGGCGAGAGCGATGAATCCTACGAGGTCCTCCTCGTCGCGCGAGACGGCACCTCCACCGTTTATGCGCGGTATCCCAAATGAGGTTGATGCATATCGCTACTGCGGTGGCCATCAGCCTCGGCTTTGTCGGCCTCGCCACGGCGCATGAGTTCAAAGCTGGAGGTCTCACGATCGACCATCCGTCATCCCGCCCGACACTGCCAAGGGCGAGGGTCGGGGCGGGGTACTCATCCGTCAGCAGCAGCGATGGAAGTTGAGCAGATCGGCAGATCGGCTACCGTCGCGGGCAGGTTCGCGAGCCACGAGTAGTCGGTGGAGGACGGCGTCGCACGGATGCGTCCTGTCGAGGACGAAATCCTCATCAGGCCAGATGCGACGGTCACGCTCGATCCCGGGAGAGGCGCCTACCCGCGGCGGTGTAACGCTGCGGGGTGAACGCAGCAGGACGAACTTAGCGCAGTCATGAGCCTTCGAGCGTTTCCAGAACCGCGCAGTCCGGCACATCACCTCCCGAACATCGGGCCGCCGCCGCCGCAAGCACTATCTCAATCCGTCTGAGGTCTGCAATCTTCGTCCGCACGTTCGAAAGGTGGCGTTCGGTACGCTCCTTGATCTCCGCACAAGTCTGGTCGCCGACGTCGACGAGGTCGAGAAGCCCCCGAATTTCCTCGATCGAGAACCCAAGCTCTCTGGCGCGCAGGATGAATTTCAGCCGCGAGACATGATCCGAGCCGTAGACCCGGTAGCCTGCCGCCGTGCGCGGCGGATCGGGCATCATACCGATCTTCTCATAATAGCGGACGGTTTCGAGATTGCAGCCGGTTCGTCGCGCCAGCTCAGCGCGCCGCAGACCCCTCCCGGACGCGTGATCGCTCATCGCAAAAAACCCTCTTGAGCCTGTAGTTGCTACAGACCTTATAGAAGATCGAGCGGAGGATCGAGAGGCGAAGTTGATGAGCATCACGAACCGGGAACGTTGGCATCCCGCGGGGGAAGTCGGGAGCCGCCGGAAGGACTGGTTCGCGGCCGGAGGTGTCACTGGGGCGGTCCTCGCGTCAAGCTGCTGCATTGGGCCGCTGGCCCTTCTCTCGCTCGGCGTCTCGGGCGCATGGATCGGCAATCTGACTGCGCTCGAGCCCCTAAAGCCCTTGTTCGCAGCTATCGCGCTCCTCTTCATCGGCCTCGGGTTCCGGCAGGTCTACTTCCAGCCGAACACGATCTGCGAGCCCGGCACCGTCTGCGCCCGGTCGCGATCAGCACTTCTCACCAGGACAGCTCTCTGGTCCGCCACTGTCCTAGTGCTCGCCGCGATCACGATCGACTGGTGGGCGCCGCTTCTTTACTGAGCAAGGAGGCTCGTCATGAAATCCTATTTCGCTTCCACCGCCGCAGCCGTCCTATTGGGGGCGCCGGCGATCCTGGCGATTCAGAGTTTGCCAGCCGCCGGTCAGACGGCATCCGCGCAAGCCGAACTCAAGACCGTGGTGTTCGACGTGGAGAACATGACCTGCGCGACCTGTCCGATAACTGTCCGTCTGGCCATGGAGGCCGTCGAGGGCGTGCGCTCCGTCAAGATCGATTTCGAGGCGAAAACCGCCACCGTCGTCTTCGACCCCGCGATTTCCAATACCGCGGGGATCCGCGCCGCCTCGACGAACGCCGGGTATCCGGCAGCGGCGCAAAGCTGACGTGCGATGAAGGATCGCACCATCACCAGGTCCGGCATCGTTGGCGCCGTGGTCGCCGCGATCTGCTGCTTCACCCCAATCCTCGTCATTGGCCTTGGCGCAGTCGGCCTGTCGGCCTGGCTCGGTTGGCTCGACTATGTGCTCTTACCGGTGCTTTTCGTCGCGCTGGGGCTGATCGCCTACGGTCTTTGGCTTCAGCGCCGGGCGGCAGATTGCTGCACGCCCCCCACCCGATCGAATACCGAAGGACGCTGACATGGATGCATGCTGCTCAATGCCCCGCCAGGGCAGCTACGATCTCGCGGTGGTCGGCGCGGGTTCGGCCGGATTTTCCGCCGCCATCACCGCCGCGGACCTCGGTGCGCGGGTTGCCCTCATCGGCCACGGAACGATCGGCGGCACCTGCGTGAATGTCGGCTGCGTGCCGTCCAAGACAATGATCCGAGCGGCGGAAGCGCTGCACGGCGCCAGTGCTGCTGAACGGTTCTCGGGGCTCACCTGCGGAGTTCGGGTAACCGACTGGCCGTCGCTCATCGCAGCGAAGGACGATCTCGTTGCAAGCTTGCGGCAGAAGAAGTACGCGGACCTGCTGCCGGACTACGAAGCCGTGGACTACATCGAAGGCCAGGTGCGCTTCGAGGGCGACGCCCTCCTGGTCGATGGTGCGCCGCTCAGTGCAGGAAAAGTCATCATCGCAACCGGGGCATCGCCGGTGATCCCGGACATCGCCGGCATCAGGGACGTGCCGGTCCTGACCAGCACAACGGCGCTGGAACTGACCGAGCAGCCTGCCTCGCTCCTCGTCATCGGCGGCGGTTACATAGGCTGCGAACTCGCGCAGATGTTCGCGCGTCTGGGAACTGCGGTGACGCTCGTGACGCGGTCCCGTCTCCTGCCCGAAGCCGAGCCCGAGGTTTCGGAGGCGCTGACGGCCTATCTTCGGGACGAGGGCGTAACGGTCCGGACCGGAGTCTTCTACCGTCACATCGCGCGTCACGACGAAGGGGCCGTGCTCACCGTGCTCTCCGAAGGCAGGGAAGAGACACTGAGCGCCGCCCGCGTTCTGGCGACGACAGGCCGGCGTCCCAACGCGGAAATCCTGAACCTGACGGATGCCGGCGTCGAACTCGACTGGCGCGGCGCGGTCGTCGTCGACAACCGCATGCGGACCACCCGGCCCGGCGTCTATGCCGCGGGCGACGTCACCGGGCGCGACCAGTTCGTCTACATGGCGGCCTACGGCGCGAAACTTGCGGCGAAGAATGCGCTGAACGGCGACAGCCTGGTCTACGACAATGGAGCCATGCCTTGGGTCGTGTTCACGGATCCTCAGGTGGCGGGCGTAGGGCTGACCGAGGCCAGTGCACGCGCCGCGGGATGTGAGCCAAAGACCTCGGTCGTCCCGCTTGATCAGGTGCCGCGGGCACTGGTCGCCAGAGATACGCGCGGGCTGATCAAGCTCGTGGCCGACGCCAGGACCGACCGGCTGCTCGGTGGCCAGATCCTCGCGCCCGAGGGCGCCGACAGCATCCAGACACTGTCGATGGCGTTGAAGGTCGGCATGACGACGCGGGCGCTCGGTGAGACCATCTTCCCATATCTCACCACAGTGGAGGGCCTGAAGCTCGCCGCACAGGGATTCGGCAAGGATGTGGCTAAGCTATCCTGTTGCGCCGGTTGAAACATCGCGCCGCCCAAGACGTTTGCTGCGCAGCGAAATGCAATGCCTTATGAACGCCCAGCAGGCGCCCTGGGCGGTCTCGCCCGACGATACGGAACAGAGGGAGCAGCGTGTCCGACCGGACCCGCCCTTCCGGGCCGAGATATTCGCCGACTACGCAGGTCTCGATGTCGACGAACCGGAGACGATAGCCGTAGGCATGGCCCTCCACTACACCTCCAGCGTTGGCTGGGGACCGGTCTACTGCGTGATGCGCCGGAGGGCCGGGATGGACTCGCTCGGAGCGGTTGCCGCCGCCGGCGTGAGAATGTCCGTCATCCTGGACGGGTCAATGACCGACGCTCTCGGTCTCAGCCCGCCGAAAAGGGGGGCGCGAGCTTCGGGATTGGCGACGGCCTCGCATGGACTTTCGCCGCGGCGGTGGCATCGGCCATTGTCAACTTCCGCTCTGACGAGGAGTCGGCCGAGCAAATCGTTCCCGAGATTCCGGAGAATGGCGGCTGCGCCGGGCCGGTTCAGGCCGACGTCCCGAAGCCGGAGAACTCTGGGACGCTCATCGAGACGGCGATCGGATGACGGATAGTTACCCAGAAATGCCGATCCCGATGCTGGGCGGAGCCGACGTCCTCTGCGACATCGGCGCTCCGTTCGGCTGGGCAGCCTCGCGGCGGCGCGTCCGCCAACTTCAAGGAAAGGAATGAACCATGGCTATCAGCTACGATCTTCTGATTATCGGCACCGGGACGGCAGCGATGGTTGCCGCGATGCGTGTGCGCGCGGCAGGGTGGAGCGTGGCGGTGGCGGATTTCCGCTCCTTCGGCGGCACCTGTGCCTTGAGAGGCTGCGACCCCAAGAAGATGATGATCGGCGGCGCCGATGCGGCCGACCACGCCTGGCGCATGCAGGGCCATGGCGTGGAAGGAGATACCCATCTCGAGTGGCCAGGTCTCCTCGCCTTCAAGCGCAGCTTCACCGTTCCGATTCCGGACAAGCACGAGCAGCGTTACGAAGAGAAGGGCATCGACACCTTTCACGGACCGGCGCGGTTTATCGGACCGAACACGCTCGACATTGGAGGCACGCCGGTCGAAGCGCGACACGTCCTGATCGCTGCCGGTGCGGAGCCGCTGCGGCTCGGAATCCCGGGCGAGGAGCACCTCATCGACAACGAGGGTTTTCTGGAGCTCGAGAGGCTTCCCAAGCGGATCGTGCTCGTCGGCGGCGGCTACATCGCTGCGGAGTTCTCGCACATCGCCGCCCGCGCCGGCGCCAAGGTGACGATCTTCCAGCATGGCGAGCGCATGCTGAAGCACTTCGATCCGGACCTCGTCGGCTGGCTGATGGACAAGTTTCGCGACCTTGGCATCGACGTTCGGACAGATGCGGAGGTGACCGCGATCGAGAAATCCGGAGAAGGCTATCGAGTTTCGGCGATGGGCCTTGACGGCGAACTGACCGTAGAGGCCGATCTCGTCGTGCACGCCGCCGGGCGCAAGCCGGCTCTCACCGACCTCGATCTCGCCGCCGCCGGGATCAAGCACGAGAACGGGCGGCTCGTCCTGAACGCGCACCTTCAAAGCGTATCCAATCCGACGGTCTACGCCGCCGGCGACGCCGCTCAGATGGGACCGCCGCTCACCCCCGTTTCGAGCCATGACGCCAAGGTCGCTGCCGCCAATCTGCTCGAAGGCAACAAGCAGAGGCCAAACTACGACGGCGTGCCGAGCGTCGCCTTCACCATTCCGCCGATCGCCGCTGTGGGACTCACCGAGGCCGAAGCGCGGGATAAGGGCATGAAGTTCAGGATGAAGAGCGCGCGCGCGGAAGGGTGGTTCACCGCGCGTCAGGCGGCGGAGAAGATCTACGGTTTCAAGGTGCTGGTGGACAAAGAGACCGACCTCGTCCTCGGGGCGCACTTGGTCGGTCCGCATGCCGATGAAGTCATCAATATCTTCGCACTTGCGATCCGCCACGGGATCACGGCCGAGAAGCTCAAGTCGACCATGTTCGCCTATCCCAGCGGCGCGTCCGATATTGGATCCATGCTATAGACGTCAAGGGGGCGGGGCTGTCGCGGCCTATCCGGCGGAAGAGCTCACCCTAAGGTATCAACACTCCCGCTAATCGTCTCGACGCCGGAATTGGCGTCCTTCAGCGCCGCAATGTAATTAGGCGGGAAGAGCAAGTGGTTGACCGTTTCCATGCCCATAAAGTCAGCGATCTTGTTCGTGAAAGACGAGCAGTTATAGGCCACAGCATGCCAGAGCGGGCTGTTGCCCTGAAGCTGCCGGATCCGGCCAAGGATACGCTGATACTCTTCCGGTGTGAGTGCGATGGTCATCTCGTTCTGAAGATACCTGATCTCGGTGTCACCGTCCGAAAAGCCGGTCTCGGATGGGACCGGGGCGATATGGCCCATGGTATAGACAGCGTTGCCTCCTGCGGGGTGAAGACCGGCAATCTCGGTCATATCCGAGACAAGGACTCCCCCATTGTCGTAGGGGACGTTGCCGCGAGAATCGAGTTCGCCGAAGGCGACGAACGAGTGGCCGTAGCTCTCAGCATTTCGGGCACGGAACGAGATGAAGTAGGGCTTCGCCAACTGGCCAACGGCGCTTTGCCCCGACCAAGGTGTGAACCGAACCTGCTGATCGGTCCCGGCGAAGCTCGAGGCAGGAGCACCGACCGTCAAATTCGAATTTGAAGAAGTTGATGAGCAACCGGCAAAGGCCGCGATCAAGATTGCGATCGCAGTGAATTTCGCAAGAAACTTTGCCATGTCAGTCGATCCCAAACGCGTCGTTGTTCAGCCTCTCCGGCATGAGCATTCACGACTTGCTGTGAAAATATAGGTGAGGAGCAAACCCCTAGTGGCTGACTAAGGCCTAAGTTGGGTGGCGTCTAAGAAGCGGGATCGCGCTGGAGCAGGTGGAACTCCTCGAGACGCGGATGCGCGAGCTCCAGGAGATGGCAGCGACGCTCCGGGCTTGAGCCTCCTCCAGCTTCCGCTGAGCGAATATCCCGCCGTTACGCCGCCCACCGTCGTGGTCAGGGCGGCCTATCCGAGGGCCAGCCCCGAGGTGATCGCCGAGACCGTGGCCGCGCCCATCGAGCAAGAAGTCAACGGCACCGACGGCATGCTTTACATGTCGTCCCGGGCAACGACTGACGGGCGGCTTGCCCTTACACTCACCTTCGTGCAGGGCGTAGATCCCGACATCGCGCAGGTCCAGGTGCAGAACCGCGTGTCGCGCGCCGTTCCCCGTCTGCCGGAGATCGTCCAGCGACTCGGAGTGGTGACGGAGAGGACATCGCCCGACATCCTGATGGTGGTGCACCTTTTGTCGCCCGAGGGGCGCTACGATCCGCTCTACATTTCCAATTTCGCCCATCTCCAGGTCCGGGACGAACTGCGGCGCTTGGCCGGCGTCGGCGACGCGCTGGTCTGGGGCTCGGGCGAGTACAGCATGCGCATCTGGCTCGATCCGACCAAGGTGGCTGCCCGCGGCCTCACGCCGAGCGACGTGGTCGCCGCGATCAGAGAGCAGAACGTGGAGGTGGCCGGAGGCTCTCTTGGTCAAGCTCCAGACTCCAGCTCGCCGTTGCAGGTGACCGTAAGCGCCGCCGGACGCCTTGCGGACGAGGAGGCGTTCCGCAACATTATCGTTCGCACCGGCGCGGAGGGGCAGGTGACGCGGCTCGGCTCCATCGCTCGCGTGGAGCTCGGCGCCGACGCGTACGCGTTACGAAGCCTGCTCGACGGCAAGCCCGCCGTCGCCATCCAGATCGTCCAGAGCCCCGGCGGGAACGAGCTCGAGACTGCAAGCGCCGTTCGCGCGAAGATGGCAACCTTGCAGGAGATGTTCCCGGCCGGGCTCGAGTACCGGATCGCCTACGATCCGTCTCAATTCGTGAGCGCCTCCATAGAGGACGTTGTGGCGACGCTCCTCGAGGCGACCCTCCTCGTGGTGCTGGTCGTCGTCCTCTTCCTCCAGACCTGGCGGGCCTCTGTGATCCCGCTCGTCGCGGTGCCAGTGTCGCTGATTGGCACCTTGGCGGTGATGCACCTCCTCGGCTTCTCGCTCAACACGCTCTCGCTGTTCGGTCTGGTGCTCTCGATCGGCATCGTGGTCGACGACGCGATCGTAGTGTTGGAAAACGTCGAGCGTCACCTCAGTCTCGGCTCGACGGTGAAGGAAGCCGCGCGCAAAGCGATGAGCGAGGTCACGGGCCCGATCATCGCGATCACTTCGGTGCTAACGGCGGTGTTCGTACCGACGGCGTTCCTCTCCGGCCTCACGGGTCAGTTCTACAGCCAGTTTGCGCTGACAATCGCCATCTCAACGATCCTGTCCGCGGGAACTCGCTGACGCTCAGCCCTGCGCTCGCCGCGATCCTCCTGCGCCCGCATGGTACCAGACGCGACCTCGTCACCCGGATCATCGACCGTCTCTTCGGTTGGTTCTTCCATATCTCTAACCGGTCGTCGACCCGGGCGACGCCGCGGCTGTTTTGCGGCAGCAGCGGCTCGATGACAGCCCATTCCTGATCCGACAGTTCATGGCGACGCATGGCAATCTCCCTTCCAGGAGATTGAATCAGATTACGCCACCTCGCTGAACCCGTTTATGGGGACGCTCTCTAGCGGATGCTGACGTATTGCGATCCACGGTCGGAATGACAAACAAGCCCATCGCCCGCGTAGGGTGCCGGTCGGCCGCGGCGCCTGGAACTGCCGGTTTACCCGGTCGAGCGGACAGGGCGTGGCCTTGTCGCTGATCGTCGTCTTCACCGGCTTGCCACGCACGACGCCCTTCAGGCCCATGCTTCTCATCAGCCGGGCGACCGTGCAGCGGGCAACATCGATGCCCTCGCGCTTCATCTGGCGCCAGACCTTGCGGACGCCGTAGACGCTAAAGTTCGCCGTGAAGACGCGGCGGATGTCCTCGCTGCGGATTCATTTCAGTGACCGAAGCCCGTCCGACAAATTCCCTGGTGCGCAGTTCCGATTCTGACCCGTCGAAAACCGAGCCTCCGTGCGCACACTGCCTCGTGGATCTGACACCAACCATCATGGAATCGCGCTGTGGAGCCACGACTGGAGGTGGGATTATTCGCCAGAGCCGGGTTGAGGTGTCCGTTTACATCTGCCTCCCAACGTTGTCCGGCGCTCGTCAGAAATCACTTCTGCTGGGCCGAGTTTTCGGCAAGGAGAAGCAGACTCTGGAACTCGGTGCGGCCGGTCTCAATCATCCTCTTGCCGGCTAGGACGGGCGTCGTGGCCATACAGATCTGCGCTGCAATGCGACTGGTCCTCTCGCTCGAACTCGAGCGTTGAATGGGTGATGCCGAACTCGCTTTCGAGCATCCGCTTGATGGCTTGCTTGATGTCTTCGAGGCGATCCCAGGCTTTCTTCTCTATCACCACATGGGTGTCGAGAGCGGCAACATGCTCCTCCATCTGCCAAAAATGGGCATGATGGATGTCCGCGACACCGTCGACTCCGCGTAACGCATCGACAACGGAGTCGTTGTCGATGTCCGGCGGGCTGCCCAGCATCAGGGTCCGGATCGGGCCTCCAATCTCGGTGAAAGCGAGATAGAGGATGTAGAGCGCGATGCCGATCGTGATGGCCGGATCAACCCAGCGCATGTCGTAGAGAATGATGAGCGTACCGCCGATGATGACGGCAAGCGATGCCAGTGCGTCCGAGAGATTATGGAGGAAGAGCGCGCGGATATTCACGCTGCCTTTCTGCATGGAGTACGTGAGCAAAGCCGTTAACGTGTCGACCACAAGTGCCACGCCGCCCAGGATGACCACCGTCCAGCCCGCGACCTCGGGGGGATCGATCATCCGCATGCCGCCCTCGTAGATCAGGTAGAAGCCGACGAGGATCAGCGTGGTGTAGTTGATGAGCGCCGCAACGATTTCGATCCGGCCATAGCCGAAGGTCATACGTGCATCCGCCGGCCTCCGTGCGATCTTGCGTGCGGCAAAAGCAATTGCCAGCGACGCCATGTCGGAGAAATTGTGCAGTGCGTCGGCGACCAGCGCGAGGCTGCCGGACAGGATGCCTCCAAAAATCTGGGCGACTGTCAGTAAAGCGTTGGCCCAGATTGCAATCGAGACCCGGCGGTCGCCGGAATCCGGGTCGATATGCGCATGTCCATGATCGTGCGGCATCGGATGTTCCCTTTGGCCCATAGTGCTGAAGAATCGACGCCCATAACGGTCCGCGGACGCAGTCCAAGGATTTGCGGCCTATCACCCGTGTGCCATAGGTGCATTGGCGCATCGTGCGGATGGAGCGGTGCACCAACATCAGCCGAAGAATCGGTCGACGAGACGTGTAATCGCTCCAGCAACTGTAGCTTCAAGAGGAAAGATTCAGGCGCCACGCGGGGCGGCGAGTATGATCGCTGCGCCGAGTAGGCAGACTGTGGTACCGAGCACATCCCATCTGTCGGGGCGATGTGCTTCGGCGAGCCACATCCAGAGGACCGAGGCCGCGATATAGACCCCGCCATAGGCGGCGAAGGCTCGTCCCGCTGCGATGGTATCGACCTGTGCGAGAAGCCAGCCGAACGCCACAAGAGCGACCACACCCGGCGCGAGCCAAAGGGCAGATGCATCAAGGCGCCACCATGCCCAGATGGCAAAGCAGCCGGCGATCTCGGCCAGCGCGGCAAGCGGATAGACGAGTGCCGCGGGCATTCTAGGCGCCGATCTCGTTGTGGTCGGTCAGGCATTCAGAATGGTCGCGCAGTACCTCCAGCACGCGGCAATCGGCTGTTCGGCCACCGCTACATTCATGCACCATGCGTTCGAGTTCCGTACGCAAGGCTTCCAGCCGCGCGAGACGCTGCTCCACCTGCTTCAACTGCCGTCTCGCAATGGAGTCGGCTTCCTGGCACGGCTTATCTGGCTGATCGCTCAGATTCAGGAGTTCGCGGATCGCTTCCAGTCTGAAGCCGAGCTGTCGAGCATGACGGATGAAGGACAACCGGTCGAGTTCGGCGTCGCCGTAGCGCCGCTGTCCGCCCTCGGTTCGGCCCGGTTCGGGCATCAGCCCGATCTGCTCGTAGTAGCGGATCGTTTGCACCTTCGACCCAGTCTTCCTGGCAAGAGCGCCAATAGTCAGCATCCGCGTCTCCGCAATGTTCCAGTCTTGGTAGATACTGCTGCGCGGATCGGCAAGGGGAGCTCCCGAGTCACAGGCACGTGAAACCATCGTGGGTCTCAGGAAAGCAGCTTGAACCTCCAGTAGCTTGAGGATGTAGGAACGCAATGAACCGAGAATCGCGGTCAGGCCGATTGTATTGAAACTGACACCCTTCCGGAAATCGTGTGCGGGCGTCTCGGAGCACGCGTTCTTCATGCTGCTGGCCCGGACGGGAATTCCCGCTGGGGAGGCGCTCGCTGAGTTGAGAGGGTACATAGACGCATGACAACGAGAGTGACTGGCGAAGCAGCGTTGACTGCCGCATGGGTTGTAACGGTTGTGGCGTCGCTCTCGGTGCTGTTCATCGGCGAGGTGCTGGGCCGGATGCCCTGCCTGCTGTGCTGGTATCAGCGCGCCTTTATGTTTCCGCTACCAATCGTCCTAGGCCTTGGCCTCTGGTGGCAGGATGCCCGCGTCGGGCGCTACGGTGTAGCGCTCAGCCTCGGGGGGGGGATGGTCGCGCTTTGGCATATCGGCCTCTACGCGGGCATCATCCCGGAGCCCGTCCAGCCATGCACCGCGACGGGACCTTCCTGCACCGACGACAACCAGGCAATCCTTGGCGTCCCCATCCCGCTTCTGTCGCTTCTGGCCTTCATTCTCACGGCGAGCTTATCGATTCTCTCTTTGAAGGAACCGCGTTCATGACCCGCCGACCATTGATTCTGTCCATTCTTGTCGTGGGCCTTGCGGTCTTCGCTGCGGCCTCCTGGTTCGCTACGCGCCCCGCGGCCATCACCGCCACTGCCACGGGGACCCTCCCGCCTGAGCAGGCTGAGGCATTGTTGCGACCGTATTCGCCGATCCTTGGACCGGAGCAAGCACCGGTCACTATTGTCGAGTTCTTTGATCCCGCCTGCGAGGCTTGCCGCGCCTTCTACCCGACTGTGAAGCAGATTATAGCCGAGCATGGCGCGGCGGTGCGCGTGGTCCTACGCTACACACCGTTCCATGGCGAGGGGTCCGAAGAAGCCATCCGCGTCCTTGAGGCGGCGAGGATGCAGGGCGTCTTCGAACCGGTGCTTCAAGCCATCATGCGCGAGCAGCCGCAATGGGCCTCGCATGGAGCTCCTGAGCCAGGGCTGGTCCTGCAGATCGCTGCAAGTGCGGGACTCGATGCCGATGCCGCTCGAACACAAATGCAGGCGCCTCAGACAACGGCAATCCTGAACCAGGATCGCGCCGATGTGGAAACCATGGGTGTAAGCCAGACTCCGACATTCTTCGTAAATGGGACGCCGCTCGCGCCGTTCGGAAAAGCGGAACTGAGGACGAGAGTGGCCGAAGAGGTAGCCGCAAGTGGCTCGTGACTGAATTTTCCCCGATAGCTCTCGGATTTTTGGGCAGCCTTGCTGCCGGATCCCTGACCGCCTTCGGTGCCGTTCCGGTGCTCTTTGGACGACTTCCTTCGCAAGGAACGCGAGATCTCTCGCTCGGGTTCGCGGCGGGGGTGATGCTGGCCGCCTCGTTCTTCTCGCTGATCATTCCTGCGCTCGACGCTGCTGAGTTGCAATTCGACAACGAGGCGGCACCGGCTGCTATCGTCTGCCTGGCAATCCTGCTCGGCATGGGCGCCGTTGCACTGATGAATGAGAAGCTGCCGCATGAGCACTTTAGCGTGGGACGCGAAGGGCCCGAGGCCGCCTCGCTCAGGCGCGTCTGGCTCTTCATCATCGCGATCACAATCCACAATTTCCCGGAGGGTCTTGCTGTCGGCGTTGGCTTCGGATCAGGCGGGCTGAAGGACGGATTGCCTTTGGCCATCGGGATCGGGTTGCAAAACGCCCCCGAGGGTCTTGCTGTGGCCGTGTCGCTTCTGGGGGAGGGGTATTCAAAGCGTCGTGCTTGGGGCATCGCCGCACTGACTGGGCTGGTGGAACCGATCGGCGGTCTGCTCGGCGCGGGTATCATTACGTTTTCGCAGCCGCTTCTGCCTTGGGGGTTAGCCTTCGCCGCGGGCGCGATGCTCTATGTGATCAGTCACGAGATCATACCTGAGACGCACCGTAGGGGGCATCAGGACAAGGCAACTCTGGGCCTGTCCATCGGTCTCGTCCTCATGCTGTTCCTGGATGTCTGGCTTGGTTAGACATCCTCTCATAACAGCAGTTCATTGTGAAAATACCGAAAATTCGGCGAGCTATATGTGATTGGTATCGTATATCTATGTAAATCGTGCAGAATCTGGTTAATCTTATTATTTTATTATATGAAAGGAATGTAAATTGTTGAGGATTGGAACTCTTGGGGTTATGGCGATAGCTGTAGTATATGCCATGATCGCGTTTTTTGGAGCAATGGGCCTGGGTTACTTGGCTCTAATGATCGCTGGAATGTCAGTTTCCATAGGAGACGAGTATTTGAATTTTGTTTACGCAATGTTGTTTATGGGTTCGGCAGTAATCGCGATAATTGCCGGAAAAGGTTATCTCGATTCAAGAGATCATAACGAATGAGTCTAATAATTTTTGCGGAGTTCGAGTAATAATTCTCGAATTTTCTTAGGATGTCTATTCGTCCACTGGCGGTCAGAGGATTGAGTTTGGCCGCAATGCGAGAAAATATCAGTAAGCAGTAATCAGAGATCTGCTGACGAGCAGGATCGTGTCCGCCGCGAGCAGGGGAAGGCTGTCGAGTTGACCCGGCAAGCGGAATGGCCCGCGGCTTACATCCGGAAGGAGGCGGTGACGAGCCTCGGATACGAGAAGTGGCTGTCGACGTACCTTTTGGAACACCGGGCCACACGCCGGAAGAACTCGCCCGGCGTTCCGACCACTCCTCAGGTCATGCTCGAGACGCACTGCGGGACGCGGTCGCACTGCGGAAGGACATGAACAGACCGGGCACGAGGCGCGGGGGGTAGCAGACTGACGGGCCGGCGCGCGCCGACCGCCTCAAAAATGCCGCTGCCACAGGCGCCTCGCGAAGAACGCGCCGACGCACAGTGCAGTCAGCATCCCGGTCGCCACAACAGCGGCCGCCTTCGCGCCCGGCACCTCCGCAAGCTGCCTCCGGTAGGTCGGAGAGCTGGCGAGATGGCCATCTCGCCCACGACGCCGCCGAAACGCCGGCAGCCACCACAAGTCCACGAACAGGCCGAGTGGGAAGCTGGCCGTGATGAGCATCGGCCTCGCCAGAGGAAGGACCGCCGCAGGCCTCCGTACTCCGGCCTTCGCCGGGTTGCCAGCCACCTGCGCGGCGCCCTGAAACAGAAAGGGGCGTCCCATCTTTGAGCCGCCCCCGCAAGCGTCATTCCATCACCAGTCGAGGCCCACCCGCCTTCCGGTGCCGCACCCGATCAGTGAAAGACTCGATCGCCGACGGCTCCTTTCGTCCGGCCAACTCCTCGGCCGACGGCTCCGCTTCCCGACGCCGACACGGTTCGACACCCAGAGCGCCGCCGCCCATCCCCCGCGCCAGCCGCCCGCAGACGAGGCCGCCGGCTGCCGCAAGGCGGTTGAGGTCGTGCGGCCGGAGCCGGAGGAGCCAGCTCACCTGGTCCGGCGACAGCGCCGACAGGTCGACCTGCCGGCGGTCCGTCGCCGACGCGCGGGCGTAGGCGTGAACGATCGCGGACACCGGGTCCGTTCCATCGGGGCGTGGCTCGAGGACGGACGGAAGCAAGCCGGGGAGTTCGCGGGCGCGACCGCGCTTGGCGACCAGCGCCGCGATGTCCTTCGCGGTGTCCGGCGCCGGTGCGGGCTCGGGCGGCATGGGGAGGGAGCCGCCTCCACCGCCGAGCATCCGGCCGGGTATGGACGCCATCCAGTCGAGTGCGGTCCAGCACCAGCGGCCGGCGGCGGCGAGGCTGGAAGCGGCGGCGCGGAGTGCGGCGGCGATGGCTGCGAGCATGCGGGTGTCCTCCCTCTAAGTGCACCGAAGGATGGTGGCTAAAATTGCAAGCGGCGAATTGAGCCTCTGCGAACCGCATTTCGAGGACGGGCTCGACGCGCCGCCCGACTCCTGAGATGTATCCCGTCCCACATCAATGGACGTCCGATGATCCCCTCCGTCACCCTCATCTCCAGCACTGCCGCCACCGTCGCGGCCCGCCGCATAGGCGGCGTGTGGCTGCCGAGCATGAGGGTGTCTGGCACCGACCCGAACGGGTGCCGCAACGGAGGATCGGCATGTCCGACAACGACAACAGCATCATCAGCCTCGACGAGCTGAACGCGACCCAGAAGAATTTCGGGATCGTTTACTCCGACGGCGGAGTCCCGGCCGACTTCGCGAAGGTCGCAATCATCGCACTGACGGTCCGCGAGCAGTTCGCGACCAACCCGGCCCTGTTCGGGGGGGCGCCGGAGATCTTCCCCGACCCCGAGGACCCGACCCGCCAATGCTTCGTCCTTCGCGGCGCTGCGGTGTGGGTATGTACGCAGACCGACTTCGGTCCGCACCTACTCGACTTGGTCAAGTCGACGGGCGCCTGCTTCCGCCGCCGGGATGGGATGGCGTTCCTGATCTCCGCGCTGGCCCGAGACGCGGCATTCGCGGAGCGATTCAACGCCCGCATCGACCCGGTGGAACTCCTCGAGGAGAAGCTGGTCGGTTACCTCGAGCAGCACGGCTACCGTCTCGTCTTCGAGGTGCTCCAGAAGGCCGGCACGCCGGAGGAGCACTGCACGATGATGATGCACGAACTGCGCGAATTGATCCTCGAACACCACCTCGAAACCGTAGTGTGCACGCGCATGCCGATCTCGGGGCTCACCCGCCTCCAGCTCGGAGACGTGCTCGATGGTTGGATGGGGGCGCACGACAGCAGTGTTCAGCGCCTCCTTGGTGACATGCCGGAGTTCGGGGCGGAGCACGAATGATGGCCGAGGTCGTGAAGCTCAACCC
Organism: Aurantimonas sp. DM33-3; assembly: GCF_014334315.1. Lineage (NCBI taxonomy): Bacteria > Pseudomonadati > Pseudomonadota > Alphaproteobacteria > Hyphomicrobiales > Aurantimonadaceae > Aurantimonas > Aurantimonas sp. DM33-3. Next base: position 15,652 of record NZ_JACSGS010000006.1, read on the forward strand.
CAAGCTGCGCGCCGAGGGGAACGCGCGGACCAGCGGAGGTGCCGAGGTGCGCGACTTCCCCGACCGCGAGCGCGAGGTAGAGAACGAGCGGCTCGACTTGCTGGCAGACTGGCTCGCGGAGAAAGAGGACTGGCTCTTCGAGTTGGTCCTCGAGCGCTCGGACGAGCCGTTCCGGGACCACGACCACTTGTCCGAATGGGTCCAGCTCAACTGGGAAGGATCCGAAACCTTCAGCGGCGCGCCCCGCGAAGGCCTCCGGTGGCAGGCGGCGAACGACTTGCTCTTCCACTGCATGGAAGGCGAGGAGTATGACCTCGAGGCTCTCCGACCCGAATAGGGTCGCTCGACGCCAAGACAATTACAACAAAGGCCCGGCATCACTGCCGAGGCCTCTTCGTTTCAGGCCCGCCACCCGCAGCGCACGATACCGAACCTGTTGTGCTCCAGCACCTGCCGCACATGGTCGTCCGCCGTCCGCCGTCCGCCGTCCGCCGTCGGCCGGATCGCCTGCCACCCGTCGCAGCCGGACGGGCTACCCGTCGTCGCGCACCCAGCGAGACAGCTCGTCGCGAGCGGCGCGATTATCGAGACGGTCAACTTGTTCATCGATCCGGTTCCTTTCACGCAGCGCGTCGAGGAGGCTGGCGCTACCCGAGACTCCTCGGCTCGCAGCCCGGCGCCGTACACGCGGGCAAGGATGCCGAGGTCTACCAGTGCGCCGGCCCCGGCGGCCGCGAGCCAGCGGCCGGCGGGGGGCGCAACCAAGCGAGGGCGGCGGTCATGCGGCGACGCCTTCGTAAGCCCACATCATCGCCGACCCCGATGACCTCGAGTACGAGATCGTCAGGGAATGCGTCGAGCGCGGCCGGGTTTGTATCGTCGCCGCTGACCTTCGGAAGAACGGCAAGTTCGCCGTCCTTGAAGGCGACTTCATGGACCACGTGAGCAAGAAGGTCGCGGAGATCGAAGAGGCGGACAAAAGGCATTGAGAGCGGCGTGCGTCGCTTCCGCCTTCGCTCCCTCCACTGTAGCTCATGGAGCCGCCCATTCATCCTGGCCGCCGGCTGTAGCAAAGGGCACGGGTTGAACGAACTCATCGCCGCGCGGAACGTGTCAGCATCCGGCGTGCCATGAAGCGCCATCCGTAAACTCCCGTCGCAACAGCATACCGGATGGGCGCGCTCGAGGATCACGTCGAAGCCGTGCGCCGCCTCAACGGCCAGCATGCAAGACTCGAACGAGATGACGGATCCTTGGATCGTCGCCCAATCGGCGGGCACCGAACTGGGGTCACGGGACCGGACCAGTGCCGTTTCCGCTGTTCGGCGCGGCTCGAGAAAGCTCGAAAAGTAGCTGCTCTTGCGCAGCGGCGAGCGTGCACCCTTCACCGTGCCTACACCTCCATGTCGAGGTGGATTCGGCGGCGGCGTATGCCCAAGACGCCACCTTCCTGATCAGCCGCAGGATAAATTCTCGGGATCATCTAAATCAAACACTTACAGGTACAATTCTTCCTAAAAAGCCATCAAAATCAATGGCTTGAAGATTTTCCAATTTGACATTGAAGCAGAGTCATGAGATATTGGAGTTGCCTCAATCAAGAGGCGGCGTACTTCGAGGATACTGAAGCATGGCAGTTCGATCTAAGGCGGTTAATACCGCTGAATCAAAAGTAGTTCGCGAAAATCCAGCCGCAGAATTCCGCAAAGCGGTGAAAGCAGCGGGCGCGACCTATGAAATCAACCGCGACCGAAACAGCTATTCGGACGCAATGAGCATCAGCTTTGCGGATGGTCGAACGCTCCACCTTCGACACATCCCAGCGGAGTGGTCCGATCACATCGACACGTTAGAGGCGTTCATCGCCGACCCGAGCTCGCGTCGCTTCATCGACTGTAAGGACGGTTCATTCGACGTCTGCGGATGAGCCTCGCGCCGACGGAGCTGACCGAACATGAGCAGGTCTAGGGCTCAATACCGGAGGTCCCGCAGTGATGCCGGGGCCTCTATGCTATAAGATCGGCATCAATAGACGGCGGTGCCAAGTCTATAGCGTTCGAGCCCTTGGCTGAAGAAGCCTCGAATGTGCTCGCCACGTCGGCTGCCGACGCCGGATGGTCCACCAGCCATCGCGCTTTCTTGGTCATCGGTGAGATTCCTGGATGCAGGGCTCCAACGCAGGATGACGAAGACAAGCACGAGCGCGTGCGGACGAGACGTGGGATCGGCACTGTTGATCGACGCCTGAAGCACCGAACGAACGAGGGGGCAAACCATGACCGCCACCGACCGCTACAGCGCCCTCCGCCGCCGTCTGCGCATGACGCAGCCGGAGATCGCCGTCGACCGCTTGGCGGCCCGGCTGCGCGGGCGCGCGCTGACCGACCTCGCGGAATTTGGAGGACTGATTCAATGACCCGGACCGACGCCGAACTGGAGGCCATCATAATGGCGAGGACCGCCGACATCTTATGCCAACAGCTCTCCGTCGTCGACGGCGTGTGCCGGGTCGAGATCTACGACCCGCCGGGCGCGGACGACGAGAACTGGGCCGTATCACTCACAGCGTCGCCCGAGCGCGTCGAGGGGGAGTTCTATAGCAAGGGCGGCGCGCGCGGGATCGTCGTCTCGAACCCCGTCGACGCCCACGCCGCACGGGACGACTACGAACGGTTCCTGCGCGATCCCGCGTCTTGGTCGCGAGAGCTGTGGGCCGAGTTCGCCAAGTTCGACGGCGTGCGGTGGGTCATCTTCGGCGAGACGTTGAAAATGTTGAGGGCATGATAGCCGACGCTCGCATGGGTCAGCGACCCTACACCTCAAAGTCTCTGGCTATTGAGGATCCGGTCCATCCTGAAAGTTCGAGGATGGCCGCCCTCCGTTTTGTCGATCGCGTGCAGGTATCGCCGGGCGTCGGCCTCTCGAGTGCGGCCTGAGCACCGCGGCGGGGACTGGAAGGTCTACGGTGCATTTGAGCACCGCCTCCCCGAGGGACTCGACCCGAAGAAGGGGCGGCATGTCGAGGAGGTCCGGATCTCCCTGTCCGCCCCCGTGGACGACATACGGGCCGCCGAAGAAGCGGTTGCCAAGCGGCCCGCCGAACAGATACCTTTCACGGAATACCCTGAATGGATTGCCAGCCCGCGCCGGCGACGGCAGGACACAGAAGCACCGTCACCGCACCAAGGCGAAACCAGAACAAGGCGATGGCCGCACCGCAGAAGAGAAGGAGCGCGACGGGGTCGATGCTTGCCAGGCTCGAGACGTCGAGCGTGAGCGGTCCGACCCGAACCTGGTAGACCTCCCGGAACAGCACGTGCAGGCCGAACCAGAGGGCCAGATTGTGGATCTGTGAACTACGACACAAGCCCTCGTTCTGTCAGCTCACGAGGGCGGCGAGGTTCGTGCGGATCCGTTTTGCCATCTCGCCCTCGGGAATGCCGAATGACGACGCCAGCATTGAGGTGGCCCTGCCGACATCGGCTGGCCGGGCAGCGTCGTCTCCCTCTCGCGCGAACGGACCGTCTGTCTCCGTCAGGATCCGGTCGATCGGGACCACGGTCCTGACGATGGCCGACATCCGGTCGGACTGCATCATCGCCGCGTTGATCGAGAACCAGCATCCGAGGTCGACGGCTCGCCGCGCTTCGGCCTTGCTGCCGGAGAACCAGTGCAGGACGACGTTCGACCGTCCCAGGGGTAGGTGCGCCTCCACCATGTCCAGAACCAGCGTGGCCGCGCGGACGCTGTGGACCGAGAGCACCTTGTCACCGGCAGACGCGCACGCCACTAGGACGCGTCGGAACACCTCGCGCTGGCGCTCCAGGGAACGGAAGTGGGCAGGTCCGGCGTCGAGGCCGACCTCTCCGACGTATCGTGTTTCGGGAAGCAGCGCCTCGAACAGGGCGATCTCGTCCCCGTGGTCCGCGACAAGCTGCGGGTGCAGGCCGAGTGCCGCCCTGACGTGTCGGGTCGCCGAAGCGAGATTGTGGTTGCGCCGCCAAGCGCGAGGCGTCGTCGTCACGGCGAGGGTGTAGAGCCCCGCCGCGTCGCACTCGCGCACGAGCTCCTCGAAGTCCGGGAAGAGGTCGAGGTGGCAGTGGAAGTCGACCAAGGCCTCAGCCATCGCGACCATCAAGCGGTCTCGCCTCGACGTCTTCGAGGACCTCGGCGACTTCCGCCATGCCGCGTCGGTAGACGCCGACGAGGTCTGGCACGATGGCGGCGTCCTCCAGCAGCGGGCCTGGCTTGTAGACCCATGTCTCGGCCAGTTCCGGCCTCTCCCGAAGGCGGGCGATCGCGTATTGGAAGCCTCGCACCTGCCGTCCCTTCGCTTTGGTCGTATCGAGGACCTCGGAGGTGAGGTCGTCGAGTGCATACCCGGTTTCGTCCCTGCCGTCCCACGGCGTCCGCAGGAGCGAGGCGCGACGGATAATGCAGGGGAGGCAGTAGCCGCAATGGGCGTGGTCGCCCGCATACCAGCGCCTCGTCGACGGGTGCGCGCAGGACAGCGACAGCGGCGCCAGCGCCTCGAGGGCGGCCGGGTTCGCGCAGCCGTCGACCATCTCACCCTTGGTGCGGTCCCAGTAGGGGTTCACGACGCGGCCCCGGATGCCGACGGTCGCGAGCAGCTCGTTCCAGCGGTGGATGTAGAAAGGATGCGTCGTCCGCGTGCTGTTGCTTCCCAGCCGCGTGACGTCGAGCGGCACGTTCAGCGAGATCAGGCCGTTCTCCGGAACCCGGAGGTCGAACGGTCGGCCGAACGACGACCCGGCGAACGCCGCGGCCGCGAAAAACAGGAAGGACCGCCCGCGGGTGGAGTTCTCGCCTCCGATTCCGGCGACGAGGTTGCTCGGAATGGTCATGGCCAGGCGGAGCCGGACCGGACGCGCGTGATCCGCCTGACGGGCCGCGAGCTCGCGGAACAGCCTGCCTTGGGGCGCGCTCACGCCGCCTTCGCCGCCGTGGCTGACGAAGAGCGGAAACCCGCCCTCGTGAAGTTCGTCGACTGCCCCGATGAGACTGTCGAGGCCGCCGGAGAACAGGGAGACCCCCGTGAACGGATGTCGTGTCCGCGATCTCGGCTGACGCGACAGAGGCGGGCGGCCGGAGCGGGGTAGGGGGCGGAAGCGGACCGCCCACAGGTCGCCGGTCAGGAACCGGAGCATGCGCTCCAGGACGGTGGTCGCCCGATCCCAGACGGCGACGTCGGAGACGGGAACGACGATGCTGATCTCACGCGTCCACCCGTCCTGTGAGGCCTGCACCCGGTTCAGCCGCGTGTCCGCCGCATGGACGTGGGCCGCCAACGTGATCAGGTCGATGCCGACCGCAGTGGGAGTCAGGTGCCAGCCAGCGAGGTGCTTCAAGGCGCGGTCCACACCGAAACGCAGGCTTCCCGCGGCGTCGAGGAGGTCGAGGGTGGTCGCGACCGTGTCCACGGCGCGCGGCGGCCGGAAGATGTCGGCGGGCCCCAAGCGTCCGAAGATGATATGCTTGGTCATGCGTCGCATCTCTCGGGACCGTCGGCGTAGCCTTGGAGCACGCCCATGGCCATTGTATAGATCCGTTCGATCGCCGACCGAACCCGGGCGCCGGACATCAATCTGCCCACCCCCACCATCGCGGACCTCACCGCGCCATCGACGAAATCCCGTACGTCGGCCTCGGCGGTCGCCGCGTCCTCGACGCTGTCGGGGAGGAGCATGATCCCGATCGCTACGGCATTTTTCAGACGATTGTCGATCGTTCCGACGATGAACCGCTCGATCAGGAGGTTGATGGTGTCGACCGTCGGTCTCTCAAGATTGAGGCCCTCGATTTCAGACAGTTCGTCCACCGCCGTCATGTAGGCGTCGCGGTTCATCGACTCGTCGAGGTCGCCGCCCTCGCCGCAGACGACGTCGACGAGCGAGGCATAGATCTCGCGGATCGAGCGCTGCGCGAGCGCGCCGAGATCGAGCCTGCGGATCACTTCCCTGATGCCGTCCCGGGACGCGTCGAACAGCAGGTCGGCCAGCCGCCCGGCGGCACCGCCGCTCGACGTGGCCGCGCGCCGACCCGCCGTCGCCGCGCCTCCCGCTCCCTGCCGGACGTAGGAGGCGAGGGCGCGGGCGACATGTCCCCGGTCTTCGCTGCCGCCACCGCGCAGGTGCCTGTTCATGAGCGTCCGGCCGGGACGGAAGTAGGCGTTCGGCGGCGGCTCGGGGGGGCCGGCAACTGCGTCCCGGTGCGCATCCCGGTCGCCTGCGGCGTCCGGCCCGTCGTCCGCTCCGTCGGCGGGCGGCGGCGCGCCGTCGGGCTGGCCGTCAGCTCCCGAAAGCCAGGAGGGAAGGAGCGGGTTGCCGTTCTTCGGGCCGGCGAAGGGTGTCGAGGTTCCCATCCGTCACTCCGCGCCGCCGTCGACGGGAACGTGCTTCAGCGCCCTCTTGAGCGCTTCGGAACCTTCCCGGGTCCACTTCGCCTTCAGGGCCGCGAGCCGGGCTCGGGCGGCAGGCGTCGTCACGCCGACGTCGAACTTCGTGGCCGCCCAGCCGCCCAGCTTCTTCGGGGCGATCTGCTCCGCCGTCTCGACTAGGCGCAACTCGAAGGCAGGGTGCGCGGCGACGAGCGCCAGGAGGCCCTCGACGACGGCAGGCGCCTTCCCCGACGTGTTCTCCGTCAATAGCTTTGACTTCAACCCGCGGAAGACCAACTCCACCTCGGCGCCCTTGAGCGACTTCAGTTTCGCCTGAGGCCCGCGGGCCTGCATGCCGCCCGCCAAGAGGCGGTCGAGGATCGACCTGACCTCTTCCGACATCGGCTTCGCGCCCTCGACGAAGCTGTGGCGGTCGTTCACTACGAAGAGGTAGGGCCGGAGGTTGAGGGCGCCGATCGCGGGCTCCACGGCAGCCCAGCGAAGCATGTCCGGATCGGTCGTCCATGCCGTGACAAGGCCTCCCTCGCCGGGAGGGCCTTCCGCGACTTCCGGCCCGTCGACATCGTCGTCGTTCCCGTCGCTTGCCGCCTGCTCGCGCCCCTTCCGCACCGCGCTTTCCATCTGCGCGACCTCGGCGCATCGCCCGTCGTCCGATGCCGCGGCCGACGCGCCCATGTGGGCGAAGACGGTCGTGGGCAGGTACAGTTCGGCGAGCATGATCTTGGCCAGGACTGCGGGCTTGATCGCGTCCCCGAACCCGCGGGCGTCCGAGATCGCGAGGCGGAGCATCAGGGCGTTGAGGAAGCGCTTGATGAGACGGGGATTGCCCTTTGTGCCCTGGGCGAGGACCGGACTGATCTCCGCCGCCGTCGCGGCGGCCTCAGCCACCTCCGGGGGGACGTGCTCGCCGAAGGCGACGCGCAGGTCCGAATCCTCGATCGCGACGCGCTTCCAAGGTTCGGACATCCGCGCACGCGCCCTTTCGAGGAGTCGCGTGAACGGATCGCCGCTCTCGTCGACGAGGGAGCCGACGAGCATCATGGTCACGTAGATGCGTGTCTCGGCCTCGCCGAGGGACGGGATCCGGAACGGGACCTGGATCAGCTTCTCGAGGTAGGCTCGCGGGTATCCGCGGTAGGCCTCCTCGTCGGGCAGGTCCTTGAAATGCTGGCGGACCGCGTACTCGATCATCCGCTCGTCGGCCCCGACGACGAACGCCGTCTTCGGCAGCGAGACGAACAACCTGATCGCCTCGAGCGTCTGGATCGCCGTCTCCGGCAGGCAGCGGTCGAGGTCGTCCACCAGCACGACGAGGCGGCGGATCTTCGCGTCGGACAGGAGCTGCGCGAAGGCCGCGCGGAACTCGTTCAGTTCCTGCGGCACGGTCTTGGACGGGGCACCTCCCTCCTTGAGCACCCCCTTCACCTCGGCGGCGGCGGCCTCGGCGTTCTCACGCGTCATCAACTCGCCCGGGTCCGACATCGTGGAACCGACCACAGTCGCGATGGTCGCCACGGGAAGCCCGGTGGCGAGGTCGAACGCGAGGCCGCCGATCCGCTTGGTCGCCTTCAACCAATCGATGCTGTCCCTGACACGCCCGAACGTTTCCTTGACCTTGGCGTAGGTGCCGCGGCTCTCGACGAGCTGGGTGACGACGCTCTCGATCAGGGCGATCTTGGCGTCCTCGAATCCCTGGTATTCCCACCCGTTGACGCGGATGCAGAGACTGTCGCCCGCTGCGGGTCCGGCGCCTTCCTCGAACTCCGCCTCGATCATGTTGAGGACGCTCGACTTGCCCGCGCCCCAGTCGCCGTGGACGCCGATGGTCACCGACGTATCGGCGCGCGACCGGATGAGTTTGACGACAACCTTGGCGATGGCCTCGTTGCGCAGGAGATCGACGCGCGTCTCCTGGTCGACGATGTAACCAAGGGGTTTTTCGTCATCCGACATGCCTATTCACCACCCCCCCGATTCGACGGCCGCTCGCGTTGGAAGTCTATCCGCGATCGTGGAGGTTGTGGAAGTCGGCGCACGGTCTTGTCACGCCGACGGGCGATTGGCTCGAGTCTGATCGAAGGTCCCCTCGGGGTGGACCACCCGGTGGGGGCCGACCGGGCCGATCCGCGCGTCGTCCGGCTCACAGCCTCGCCTGCGGCCCGGCGGGTCACCACGTCGGCGGCGCCGTCGAGCCAGATCACCGAAAGGGCTATGCCCTCGTCACGTTTGCTCCACGGATGGTTGGCGGTCGTTCGGGGGGTCCAATCGGAAAATTTCTCCGATTTGCGAGGGGCGTCCGGAAAATTGAAGGCTCTTCGAGCAATCATTTTCTGGAAGCAGATCGTCATTGGCATCATTGCCACGGGTTGGGCTTTGGCGGCCCTCGGAACCGAGCCCAAGTACGCGGTTCTGGTCCGCGAAAGCGTATGCGACCCGACGTCCTCCCGCGCCTCTGATGAACTAATTAAATCGCCGGCAAAGAAATCCGGATGCGCCAGGAGGGACCCTGGATGAAAGTGGCATCACCACCGTGATTGCGGGCTACCTGCCTCACGATGGCGAGACCAAGTCCTGCACCTGGTGAGCTAGGACGGCCTTTTCGGAAACGGGTGAAGATGTCTTCACCCAGAGCTCCCGACAGCCCCGGCCCTTCGTCCTCGACATCGACGTATATGAACTTATCGGGAGACGCGTCTGTCTTGATACGCACACGCGCAGTGCCGCACCCGTGGACAAGGGAATTATCCAGGAGGTTGCGGACCATGTCGCGCAGATCGTCTGAAATACCCCTGATCACGACAGTATCCGGGACGTCGATCTCGATTTCCCGGCCCGCCTCTTCGGCTAGCGGAAGGACCATGGCCGCCGCTTCACGCACGATCCTTGAAAGGTTGACGGAGACCATGCCTGTCTCCACGTTGGAATGCGCCGAGGTTTCCTTACGTGCAAGATCCAAGAGCTGGTTGACGAGCCTGTTCATCGTCGCGATCTCGCCTTCGATCTTCGGCCAGTCCATGACGTTTCTGATCTTCGCCTGCTGGAGGCGAAGATTCAGGACGGCCAACGGGGTGCGCAGTTCGTGTGCAGCGTCGGCAGTGAGCCGTCGTTCCTTCGTATAGGCGTCGGCCAGGCGCTCGAGCGCACCGTTCACTGCGGCGACCAAGGGTTGGATTTCGTTCGGCAAGCCTTGGGTGGCGATACGGGCGGATGGGTTCGCTGGCCCGATGCGGCTCGCGTCCTTTGAGGCGCGCGCGACGGGACGAAGGCTCCAATCCGTGACCGCCCAGATGATCAGGAGCGAGATGAATGCGAATGGCATCAATACGAGGTAAAGACCTTCCGCCCCCTCCTCAATCAGGCTGAAGGCAAGCGCGTCGTCATCGGGGTCGCTGCGGCCCACAACCAAGGTGTGGCGATCAGGCGCTCCCGCCGAAAGGGTTGCCATAGGATCCGGCATTGCGCCAACGAAGCGCAGCGGTCCGAAGCTCCCCAATGGGGGAGCTTCGATAAGGGGAAGCGGAGCGGAAAGGTTCGAGGACGATGCGACCGGCATCTGCGCTCCGTCGTAGAGCGTGTAGTAAAACCCCGAGGCGCTGGAGGCGTATAAGGCTGCCGATCCGGGGGCGATGTTCACACGGACATTCCCGTTCCCGGCGAGCGTCATGGCGTCAATCAACTCTCGCGCCTGACCTTGCAGCGTTCGTTCGTGGAGGTCGTCGCCGACCGCGTAAGCCTCGAAGTAATAGTACCCCGCCGAGCCCCCGACGCCGAGAAGGAAGACCAGAGACATCGCGACGACCAGGCGGCGACGCAGACTATACTCACGTCCCAAGGTCATCTCCAGGAACGATCCGATAGCCGATTCCGCGCGCGGTCTCGACCCGCACTCCAGCCTTTGCCACCGCCAGCTTCTTTCGCAGGCGAGAAACGGATGCCTCCAGCGCGTTGCTGGTAACCTCCTGATCAAACGAGTAGAGGCGATCCTCCAGCGCATCCTTTACCACGATGCGGCCCGCGCCGCGCATGAGCACCTCCAGAAGGGCTGCCTCTCGACGTGAAAGCTCGAGCGGAACATCGTCGACAAGCGCGTGCCGCGCTGTCGCGTCGAACGTCAGGCTACCGCAGGTGTATGTGAACGAGGCCCGTTGACCCGGGCGGCGAAGCACGGCGCGCAGCCGCGCCTCCAATTCCAGCAACTCGAACGGCTTCAGAATGTAGTCGTCGGCGCCGGAGTTCAGGCCTTCCACGCGGCTTTCCAAACTGTCGCGTGCGGTGATGATCAGGGCCGGCAGCCGATCAGCCGTAAACGCCCTGATCTGCGACAGGACTTCCATGCCGTCCATATCAGGCAACCCGAGATCCAGTACCATCGCGTCATAGGATCCTGTCGCCACTGCGGCGAGAGCCGCGTCTCCCTGCGCAACCGCGTCAACCACGAAGCCATGTTGAATGAGATAATCGGAAATGATCTCGCGCATGGCCGAATGATCTTCAAGCAGCAGGATCTTCATCGACGCGTCCTTGGTCGACAGGTCGCTCGACCAGCCTTGACCCCAAGCTGTTTCCTCATCCTGACCGCACTCTGACGCGGACGAAAGGTTCCCCGTCGCCGCGGGAGCGAAGGGCGAGAACGCTCTGGGGTCCATCATTATCACGGAACACCTTACCTCGTCAGGATGCCGTCAGCTTCTCCCTCGAGGGTGGGTGTGAACGATTGCTTCGGGGGATCGCCAGAAGCCCGCTTCACACGAGACAGCCGACATCGCTGGCGGCTGAGACGATAATGGGCGCGACAGCCCGACGGGGAACCGAAGCCGATGTTTGACTGGATCGTTGCGCTGGTGGAGCGGACAGGGAGCATCGGCGTCGCACTTCTCATGTTGGCCGAGAACGTCTTTCCGCCTGTCCCCTCGGAACTGATCATGCCGCTCGCCGGGTTCTCGGCGGCCCGGGGGGATCTCAATATCGTTGCGATCATCATTGCCGGTACGATCGGCTCGCTCCTGGGTGCACTGCTCTGGTACTACATAGGCAAGTGGATTGGCGCCGAAAGGCTCAAGCGCTGGGCCTCCAGACATGGCCGATGGCTAACGATCACGCCCGAGGAGGTTGATCAAGCTTCGAACTGGTTTCATCGCCACGGCGGCATGGCCGTCTTCATCGGCCGTCTGATACCCGCGGTGCGGACACTGATTTCGGTTCCCGCAGGTGTCGCCGGAATGCCGCTTACGCCCTTTCTGCTCTACACGATCCTCGGCACGGTCATCTGGACCGCTTTCCTCGCCGGGGCAGGCTACTTGCTCGAGTCCCAGTACCAAAGGGTGTCCAACTGGGTGAACCCAGTCTCCAACGTCGTGATCGGGCTGTTCGTCCTTTGGTACATCTATCGCGTCGCCACGTTTCGAGGACGCAGGACATAATGATGGAAGCCCCCTCGAAGACCGCAGGCGAAGGTGCTCCCTTCCCTGACCCCGCCGTTCCTAGCGAGGCCGCCAGGGCGGGGCATGACCTGGGAAAGGTCCAACGAATTCGAAAGCAGGTTCTGGCTTTCGGCTGCGCGATCGCTGCCGCACTGCTTCCGTTCATCCAGTCGACATGGCCGGTGAGCGGCATGGCGCACGAGGCGGTCGAGATTCTTGGGCTCGCGCTGATTGCCCTCTGCGTCGTGGGGCGCTCGTGGTGTACGCTGTACATAGGTGGACGCAAGACAGCGGAGCTTGTCGATCTCGGCCCTTACTCCGTCAGTCGAAATCCCCTCTATCTCTTCTCGTTCATCGGTGCCGCCGGCGTGGGCGCCCAGAGCGGCAGCATTTCCGTTGCGGTCCTATTCGCGGCCCTGGCAATTGCCGTCTTCCGTCCTGTCGTGCTTATCGAAGAAGCTGCTCTCGCCCGCTGCTTCGGCCCCGCGTATCAATCCTACGTTTCCCGCGTACCGAGGTTTGGCCCGCGCCTGCGGAACTGGTGCGATGCTGAATGGCTCCGGACGCGGCCCGAGCTTTTCCTACGCACCCTTGTTGACGGCTTAGCCTTCGCGGCGGTCGTGCCGCTCTTCGAGGCGATCGACTGGCTGCAAACGTCCGGCTATCTCCCGGTGCTCGTGCACTTGCCTTGAACGGGACGGGGCACCCAGTAATCTGCATCGACAAGGTATTCAGATGTTTGATCTATTACTCGCCCTGACGCTTGGCGTTGTGGAAGGGTTGACGGAGTTCATCCCGGTCTCCTCGACCGGCCATCTCCTGCTTCTCGGTCACTTCCTCGGCTTCGAGAGCAATGGTTACACGTTCGAGGTCCTGATCCAATTAGGGGCGGTGCTGGCGGTGGTCAGCGTATATTTCAGGAGACTCTGGCAGATGTTGATCGATCTGCCTCGCGATCGCAGGGTCCAGCACTTCGTTACCGGAATTCTTCTTGCTTTCCTGCCCGCTGCTATCGTCGGCGTTCTCGCGCACGACTTCATCAAGACAGTACTGTTCGACTCTCCGATACTGATCTGCATCACGCTCATCCTGGGCGGCGTCGCGCTTCTCGCGATCGACAGATTGACCATGCAACCAAGATATTTTGACATCGTGCGATACCCGTTGCCGCTTTGCCTGAAGGTGGGAATCTTTCAGTGTCTGGCGATGGTGCCCGGGGTCTCTCGCTCCGGAGCGACGATTGCGGGAGCACTTTTGATGGGCGCCGACAAGCGCTCGGCGGCGGAATTCTCGTTCTTTCTCGCCATGCCGACGATGGCGGGCGCGTTCGCCTATGATCTTTTTCAGAATCGGGATCTGCTGACCGCCGATGATGCAGTCCAGATCGGGGCGGGCTTCTTTGCGGCGTTCGTGACCGGCGTAGTCGTGGTGCGTCTGCTCCTCGATTTCGTGTCTCGGCACGGCTTCGCGCCGTTTGCATACTGGCGGATAGCTGTGGGCACTGTTGGTCTGGTTGCGCTCTGGATGGCTGGATGACGACGCAATGCCTCATTGAAGGCGCAGAGGTCGATCGGCATCAAGCCGCCAGCCGTCAGCTACCCGCATGTGAACATGGAGCACTTACGTCGGGTACACGGGCCAAGATTTAAGCGAGCATCAGGCCTGAGTTCGGCGCGTGATGCCAGAACGCGCCAATCCCCTACGAGCCTGAACAGCCCATTCGTCCCGGATCTGCTTTCTTTATGGCTGAGGAGCTATCAGGTCTGTGAAACGCGATCAGCTCCTGGTTAGGATTCGCTCGACAGCAAGCCTACTACTTATCGACGGAAGTTCGGCGCAACGCCGCTGTAAGTCTGTCGATTCCCAAGGCGGCCGAAACAGCTTCAACGAGCCGTTGAACGAACTCGATGAACGGCTCGATTCTTGGGACGCTCACGGCGGCGGCGGCCAGGATGCCGACCCCGGCACCAGTTAGAATGTCGATCGGAAAGTGAATGCCGATCGCCACACGGGACCAGGCGACGAGCAAGGTCGCCGCGGTCGTGAGCGCTGCGAGCTGGACCCTTCCGCACAGCGCGAGCGTTGCGGCCACCGCAGCCATGATGGCCACATGATCGCTTGGAAACGAACTGTCGCTCGCATGATCGAGCACGTTGCCGGCCAGACCTATCATGAAGGGTCGCGGTTCGAACACGAAAAACGAGACGATGCCGGAGACCGCCAAAGCGACCGCCGCGGAGATGCAGGCCCGGATCCCTGCCTTGCGATCCGAAACGTCATTCCGGATCCAGAGGCCGATCAATATGATCGGCACAGCGAAGATCACCCATTGCGCAACCCACGTCTCCAGCGGCGCGAGGGGAGCGGCGGCTAGATCATGAACAGCGCTGTAGATCGAAAGGTCAAATGTCGTCGGCATGGATCCCTCATTGTCCTAGGAGGAGAATGGCGGGTCAGGATCGTCCGGACGTGGCCGGGGCTATACGATTTGGTATAGCTGACGCATTTACAGCGAGGAGGCCTCGTTCCCGCAGACGGTGTGGCCTGGCGGGATTGGCGCCGTTCGCGACCACCGGGCCGGGCTCGCTGCCCGAAACATCAGACCACCCCCAGCACGAGAAGCCAGGAGCCGACTGCGAGGCCGCCGTTTGCAACCAGCAGGCAGAACACGGCAGCCGAGCCGAGATCCTTGGTCTCCCTGGCGAAGGTGCTCCATTCGGGCGAGAGGTGATCGACGATGTGCTCGACTGCGGTGTTGATCGCCTCGGCGGCGAACAGGATCGCGAAGCAGATCGCCTGGGCGAGGATTGCCACCATAGACACGCCCGTCAGGGCATGTAGCAGGAACACGACGGAGGCGACGAGCAACTCGTGGCGAAACGCCTCCTGCCGCCACAGAACGCGCAGGCCGCCGATCGAGTACCCTGTGGCTGCAAAGACGTGGTGGAGGCCGCGCTTCTTCGGCACCGGGCCGGGAACGGATCGGGTGCGGCTCATGCGCGGGGCTCTTCCGTGTCGCCGCTGGTTTTGCCGGCGTCAGGATCTCGGCAGGGCGTGGTCAGGTCGAGCGCCGGTTCGTAGACCGCCGTCTCGACGTCCATCAGGCCGAGCACGGTGTGAAACAGATTGTCGTGGCTGAGCGCGTCGCCGCTCTCTTCGACGAGGCACGCCCGATCGAGCGCCGCGTCGTGCGAGAACCCATCGGAGAACCAGGCAATCATGGGGACGTGGGTCTGTTCGACTGGCGCCATGAAATAGGGAGCGGCGTGAAGATAGAGCCCGCTCTCGCCAAGCGATTCGCCATGGTCGGAGACGTAGATCATGGCTGTGTCGATCCGGTCTTCGTGCGAGGCCAGCACATCGATGATCTGCGCCAGATTGCGGTCGGTCTGGACGATCGTGTTGTCGTAGGCGTTGGTGAGCTCCTCGGCGGTGCAGTCGGCCAATTGGGGCGTCCGGCAATCGGGCACGAACCGTCGTGCTGACTCATCGTAGCGCTTGTAATACGCCGGGCCGTGACTGCCGATCTGGTGGAGGACAATGACGCTGTCGGTCTTCAGGTCGTCGATGGCGATCTTCAATCGGTCGACGAGCACGTCGTCGCGGCATTCGCCGCCTTCGCAGTAGCGCGGGTCGCCCGCCTCCGGGAGGTACTCGTGGGGGAGGCGGTCGGCGATGCCCTTCGAGCCGGTGTTGTTGTCGAACCAGGATGTCGCAACGCCGGCGCGGTCGAGGACGTCGAGAAGGTTCTCGGTGGATTTACCCTTGCGGTCGGAATAGTCGCTCCGCCCATAGACGGAGAACATGCACGGCAACGATACCGCGGTCATGGTCCCGCAGCTTTCGACGTTGGAGAAGGCGACGACGTCGCGTTGGGCCAGTTGCGGATTTGTATCGCGATCGTAGCCCAGAAGACTGAAGTTCTGGGCCCGGGCGGTTTCGCCAGCGACGACGACGAGAAGCCTCGGACGCCCACCCACATTTGCGGGGGCGCGTCGGGCGTCCTCACCCAAAGCCGCCACGACCAGATTGCGGTCCTTGAATTGCCGATCGACGAGCTTGCCGAAGCCGACGATGGCGCCGGCCGGATTCAGGCTCGCCATCAGGTCCCGATGATTGCGGAAGGTCGCGGCGAAGGTCGAGAAATTGGCGAAGACGATGGCGAGGACGACCAGGATGGCTGGCGCGATGAAGGCGGTGTTCCAGCCAGCCTTCGCCAGGATAGTGCGATGACGCACGCGCACGAGACAGATGGCGAGGGCGGGCAGCGCGCCGAAGAGGATGACGTGCAGGAGAAAGTCGGGGGTGATGAGGGCGCCGGCTTCCGCCGGCGTCGTGGCGACGGCGTTCTGGATCATGTCGCGGTCGACGACGATGCCGAAGCTGTCGACGAAATAGGAAGAGACCGCGGCCACGAGGACGAAGAGGATGAAGGCGGGCTTGATGACGTATTTCATCGAGAACATCGTCAGAAGGGATGCGCCGAGAAGGACGATGGCTACGCCAAACGCCGCGAAGGCGAAGGGGTGGCCGTCGAAATAGGTCCATCCCTTGATCCAGAACGCCTGGTTGGCGGTGGCAAGAACGAAGATGGTGACGAGCAGGCTGAGCTGAATGCTAGTCAGGCTGGGGCGTTTCATCGGCAGGAAGCTTCCGGGGCTGTTTGGACGGCGGACGGGCCGCGCAGCATTCGATGTGTGGTGAGAGGGCCGTGAGCCGAGGGCATGCGCAGGGTGTCATCGGCCCCGGTCGTTTCGCGGCAACCCGACGGGTCAGGCCATGTGACGCATGCGGGGCAGCATCCGCTTGAGCGCCCCGGTCCTGAACCAGAAATGCTGGGCCAGCGCCCCGACGACATGCAGTCCGATCAGGGCGAGCAGCGGGTTCCAAAAGAAGGTGTGGTAGCCCGCCAGGTCATCGCTGCCGGTGAACCAGGCTGCGAGGCCGAGGATCGGCATGGCGAGGAGGACTGCGTAAAGCAGACCATGGGTGATCCGGGCGAGCATCGCGGCCCAGTTGGGCTCGTTTTCGGGATGCGGCGGGCGTCCGTTGACGAACCGGTCGAGTAGGCGAAGCGCGGCGGCGACCAGCACGAACGTGCCGAAGACGATGTGGGTATAGCCGAGCAGGATCGTGATCTGGTCGAGGGCCTTGCCCTCGAGCGTGCCGTCCCAGAAAGCGACCATGAACTCACCCTCGATCCACTGGACGACGATCAGAATGACGATGGTCCAGTGAAGGAAGACGTTGAGGGCGGTCCAGTCGGACCGGTGGCGTGTCGCGGCCATGATGGTGAGCTCCGGGGAGGCGAACAGGTTTCAACCCGTTCTGCAATCGGCAGATGCTCCCGGCATTGCCGAAACTATACGGTTTCGTAATCCCGGCAATCGCGGGGGCGGGCGAGTCTTGACCGGCTCACCGCCGTTGGGCGGAGCCAGATGGCGGGGAGACGAGATCGGTCGGACGGGCCCGTACCTGGGCAGCAAGAGGCCGGGTTACGGCGTCCGGAGGAACCGCTTCTGGCTGTACCGCGACAAAGGCCAGGCCGAGGACGAACGGATCGAGCTCCTCCTTGGAGTAGCCGGCGAGAAGGATGGGCCGCTCGCCTCCATCGGGGCCGATCCGATAGGCCGAGGGCCAGAGAGTCAGAACGTCGCGGCCGTCCTGGCTGGGACGAGTGAACGTGGCGACCGGCATGCGGCCTTCGTGCAGCAACGGCAGGGTGGCACGCTCGGACAGGGCGCCGGTTGCGGGAAGCAGCGCCTCTGCCAAACCTCCCGTGGTCGTGGGAGACCAGCCGGCCGAAGCCAGCAGCGGCGCCAGCTCGGCAACGTCTAGGTCGGTCTGGAAGAGGATCGGTCCGGCCGCGTCCCCGCCCATGGTCAGGCGATGGCTGGCGAGCGACTTCCAGCCGTCCTTGAGCCATGCATCCTTCGACATGTCGGTTGTCAGGCGCATCGGCGCGTAGTTGCGGGTCCAGGTGCCGTAGTCGCGCCACAGATGAAATCCGTAGGAGCCGGCGAAGACGGCGAGGAGGACGACGACCAGCGGCACGAGGCGAATTGTCCGGTCTCTCAGGTGGGTGGTCAGGGCGAAGACCGCCGCCATCAGGATACCGAAGCTCATGCCAGCACTGACGTCTGTCAGCCAGTGGGCGCCAAGATAGAGGCGCGAGAAGGCGACCGTCAGGGCCGCCAGGGCAGCGATGCCGAGGACGATCGGCCGAGAACCGGACTTCAGATGCGAGGCCACGATCACCGCCAGGATTCCGAAGAACGTCATGGACAGGGTGGCATGACCGCTCGGGAACGAGAACGAGGAGACGCCGGCATAAAGGTCGGTCGGTCGGGGCCGCTCGATGGTTCCTTTGACGAGAAAGACGAAGAGTTCCGATCCGGCCATCGCCAGGGCTGCGGCGAGGGCGACCCGGACATGCCGGCGGATCGCCAGCCAGAGCACGAGGGCGACGGTGAGGCTGGTCAGAACGAAGCCGTCGGCCGCCATGGTGATCGCGGTAACGATCCTCGTGCCGGCATCACTGCGGTAGGACTGGAGGAAGTTGTAGACCGCCTTGTCCGCCAGCTTCAGCTCGGGATCGAAGAGCAGATTGCCCAAGAGCAGCAGGAATCCGGCGGCGGCTAGCGCGGCAACAACCATGATGGCGGTGCGCCCGACGATGTTGTCGTCGTTGGAAAGGTAGCGCAGTTCCAGCCGGGCGAGCCGGCTTGTCGAATCGGCTCGACGCTCGATCCGGACGCGCCGCCAGTCCGCTGCCACGGGCCAGACGAAGGCGATAGCGATCTTGCCGGCATACCAGGCCAGGAGGAGCACGGCGATCGCGCCAACGAGCAGGATCGCAAGGCGCGGATCGAGCGAATGGACCCGGGACAGTCCGATGCCGATTCCGGCCGCTGGGATCAGGTGTGCCGCTGCCCAGACAAAGGCCGAGACCACGTTGACGCTCGTGAAGCGGACGACCCCCATTCCGACCATCCCGGCAATGCCCGGCACGATCGCCTTCACGCCGGGTACGAAGCGGCCGAGGAAGACACTCTTGCCGCCATGGCGATGGAAGAAGGCTTCGCCCCGCTCGATCAGCGTCCCGTAGCGCCGGAATGGCCAGACCGTGCGCAGGCGATCCCGGTAATGATGGCCGATGGCGTAGGACAGAGCATCACCAGCGGTGGCACCCGCGGCCGCGACGACCAGAACTGGCAAGAATGGCAGTTTGCCGGCGCCGATCATGGCGCCGACCGCGATCAGCACCACAGTGCTGGGGACGAAAAGCCCGATGATGAAGAGTGCCTCGCCGAGACAGACGGCGAACAGAAAGGTGTAGGCCAGCAGAAGGTGCTGGTCGACGAGGGAGAGGAGGGTTTGCGTCATGAGCGTCTTCGGTGCGTGCTGCGGGCAGGCCAGCACTACCGGGCGAAGCTTCGCGCCAAATGTCTCGAACTATACGGTTCGGTATAGGTACGAAGCTCGCAGGCTGGGTTGTCCAGCCTGCGAGCACGCCTTCGCGGAGGATCGCGAGGTCCCTATTCGCCCGCGATCTCACTGTCTCGCGGGTTCGCAATCATCGCCAATCTCTCCTCATTCCTCTTTCTCGATTCAGACAGGAAGAGAACGGCTGCAAGCAACGCCAGCGTGATCAAGGACGCGTACCCACGCGGCAGATCAAACCCGCCATGGTCGAGCGGCTTGGTCAGGAGGTCGCCGAAGGTCGCGCCAAACGGGCGGGTGAAAATGAATGCGATCCAGAACAGGAGAACGGCACTGATCCGGGTTGCATAATGCAGGGCGACAACGGCTCCGATGACGGCCGCTGTCACCAGGGCACCCTGAATATAAGAGAGCCCGGCGTTGTCGGTCAGCCAGTCGCCGAATGCGGTACCGAGGCTGTTGGAAAACACGATAGCGACCCAGTAGAAGGTCTCGGCATCCTTCCTGCGGATCGGATAGACTGACAGATCGCGATCGCGCCAGTACCAGGCGCCAAGAGTTGCCGCCAAACCGGCGACAAGGATCAGCGATCCGACCGCGTACCCTAGCCCAAGAGAGCGGTCCATCAGGTCCGAGACCTCTGTTCCGGCGGTCGTGGTCGCAATGATGGAGGCCCAGAAGAGCGCCGGGTGGTATCGATCGCTGCGGATCTGGGTGAACAGCAGCGCGATCAGGATCGCGAAGGTCACGCCGAACCCGATATAATAGCCAAGGTTCAGGGTCATGGAGATGAAGTCGCCGGCGGTTTCGCCAAGCGTCGTGGCAAGGATCTTCATGATCCAGAATGCCAGGGTGACCTGCGCCACCTTACTGGCGGTTGATGCGAGCTTGTCCATCGAAAACGACTTTCCGTAGTTGGAAGGGGTGGGCGGAAACCCAGGGTCCCAACCGATCTATCGAGTTGCGTTTGCGGGGCGATGGAGCCGCTTATACGTTTTGGTAATCCAGCCTGTACCTTGACGCAGAAACGCCTTCGCGACGGATCGCGAAGGCGTCGGGCCTATCGGTTTATGTCTGAAGGATCAGTCGGCGACTTCGCCGTCTTCAGCATCCTCGCCCTGCTCGCCGTGTTCGGCCTCTTTCTCGTCCGAGGCGTTCTGGTCGACCTTACCGGTCTTGGTATCGACCATAACGGTCTTGACCGTGCCGTCGGCATTCGCCAGCTCGATCTCCCAGGCGTTGTCGCCTTTTTCGTCAGAGATCGTCGCGTCGAATGCCTGGCCGCCGACGGCCTGTTCCGCCTTGGCGATGGCATCCGTCAGCGTCACTGTCGCTGACATCACCTTCTTCATCTCGGCCTGATCCGTTTCGCCTTTGCCAGTGTCCGCAGCCAAGGCAGAGCCTCCTGCGGCCAGGATCGCGACCAGACCGATTGCTGCGGCGTGAAGGCGGGTCGGGTTCGTTCGGATGTTCATGTGAGTTCCTTTCGGTTGCAGAGCCTGTCGTTTGGCTCGAACGAAAGGTAGGGGGTGAACATGACCGCCAAAGCTCCAGGATTATACGGTTGTGTATAGGTGGCAGTCGCGTTCTGAAGGGTTGAACGCATTCGGCCGCCCGGAGCTACCGGACGGCCGAGGAAGCAGAAGGATCGTGACGGCTACTTCGCGATGTTGACCCGCTCCTGCGCGTCGAGAGTGTCAGCTTGTGAGGAATCTCCCGGCACGAGCGTCTCCTTGTCCGTGTCGGTCGCCATTCCCGAATGGGCGCTGCCGGCGGCGATCGCATCGCGGACGCGATCGGCGTTGGCGTCCGCCTCGGACGCGTCCCCGGGGACCAGAGTGCGGGGTGCGACGCGGGGCGCATCATGCCGGATTGCAGGATGCTCCGCGATGTCGTTGCGGGTATCCTCGGCCTGCTGCCCGGCGCCGGCGCTCGAACCAGGGACCATGATGACCTTGTCGTCTCCGGTCATCGATCCGGCAAGAGCAATGTTCGAGCCGGCGAAGCCAGTGACCAGGACCATGGCGGAGGCCGCAGCGAGTAGGGTCTTTTTGAAGCTGTTCATTTCTTCTCTCCTTGGGACCGGTGGTGTAAGGAGCCGTCCCTCAAGCTCTGAGAAGAAGATGGGGTCCGCACATTGCCGTTTTCGGTCCGCGAGATTGTGCTTTCGTTATCTTCGTGCAGCGCGTGAACGCCTGGATTTCGTGGCTGACGGCCTGCGCCGGACGGATGAAGCGCGAGGTCCTTGTGTTGTGGGTCGCGGCGCGGGATCGGCGCACGCCGTGGGCCGCTCGCATGGTCGCTTTCCTGACGGCGGCCTACGCGCTCTCGCCGATAGACCTGATCCCGGATGTCATTCCGGTTCTGGGCTATCTCGACGATCTCGTCATCGTGCCGCTGGGGGTCTGGCTGGCGCTACGTCTGATCCCCGACGATCTTGTCGCGGTCTTCAGAGTGATGGCGATGCGGATCGCGGAGCGACCGCTCAGCCGCACGGGGCTGGTGCTGGTTCTCGGTGTGTGGCTGATCGTAGCCATCGCGACGCTGGCGTATCTGCGGCGCGTTTGGGGTTACGGTGAATGATTTGTTGCCATCGATGGCGGTCGCGATGCCGAAGTTTGCGAGACCGGCGCGGCTCGTTTCCGATTGATCGATCTGCTGCCGTTGCCGCCTTCATTCTAGCCTTCGCGATCCGAGGTCTGCATCCGCATGTTATGGTTGGGTCAGCGCGTCAGACGATAGCGGATGACTTCCTCGGATCGTTGGTGATGACGCGGGGTGACCCGTTCGCGAGACTGTTCCACGATGTCGGTGCGCCGTCCGAGCTCCAGGCAGGCCGGGATGACGATCTCGTTTGCCTTGGCTAGCGAACACAGGCGTGAGGCGAGGTTCACCGTGCGGCCGAGGACGGTGAAGTCAGCCCGAGCCGAGGTACCCAGCGCCGTCGCGATGACGTCGCCGCGGTAGAGCCCGATGCCGGGGCTGCGTTCAAGCAACGAACATGTACGAATGCAATCCACGGCGGCGTCGACAGATTGCGCAACGGCGTGCTCGCCGCGGAAAACGGCAAGCACGCCGTCGCCGATAATCTTGTCGATCTCGCCGTTGTGACCGGCCACCACATCGGCGACCCTGGTTACGAAGGAGTCGATCAGCGCAGCGACTGCATCGGTCTGAGAGGCTTCCGCGAAGCTGGAGAAATCGCGAAGGTCGACAAACATCACCACAGCTTCGAACCGCTGGGGGGCTGAACCGGCATCGAGTGCATCCCGGACCGCAGCCATCGGCAGGAAGCTGCGCAGACGGCGATGAACCCGGTCGACATAAGCGGCCTGGGCGTCGATCGTGCGCTGGGCGCGATAGACGACGAAGGTCGTCGCGGCGATGGCCGAAACAAATACCGCGCAGAACAGCCCCGCCCAAAAGATCGCCGATGTGGAGATTGCCGACTCCAGCGACCGCGCCGGCCGAGTGACGATCACGATCGCACCATCGACAGCGTTGGCAGAACCGAGCGTTCCCAGCGATGTCCAGTGAGCGGGAAGGATAAGGTCTTCAACGAGGATCGTGCCCGCTTCCAGGATCTCCGGCCTCAGGGCTTCCAGGACGGGCACGTTGCAAGCCTGTGAGCGGGAAACGGCAAGGGAGACGTCGCCGCGAGCAGTCACGACGGATAGGCATGTAATGCCGAGTTCGTCGAGTTCCCCCTCCAGATGAGCAATGGTCGCCGGTTGAGCGGCGTTGGGAAGATCGCTGGCCGACCGCCGCGACAGGATCGTGCGGACCAGCCCGATCTCGGCTTTCGCGAACAGAGCTTCGGCGCTGGCGGAAATGCCCGAAACCATGGCAACCGCAAGCCCGACACTTGCCATGACAATGATCGGAAGTAGCACGAGGCCGAATACGCGCAGCAGCGGAAATGGGGTTCCCGGATGGTCCGGTTTGCTGGCTGGCTGGCGCATCGCCGTTCGACCTGTTCAACATGCTGGCGCCGGGCCGGGAGCTTCGACGCTTGGGCTGTTGGCGACGGGATTACGGAAAAGTCCTGAAAACGGACGCGGGGCGCCCGATAAAGGCGCCCCGCGTCTCAAAGTGACGGGCCTGAATTTCTGCGACCTGCGATCAGGCGCTCAGTGTCGCTATCGCATTGGTCTCGATCTTGTCCTTCTTCGTGATGCTGAGATAGCTCACCAGGCCCGCGATGGTGACGAGGAACAGGACGCTGGTGCCGGTCGTGCCGAGGCCGAGACCGCCATTGTTTGTCGGCTGGGACAGCAGGTCACCCATCGAGGCGCCGAAGGGGCGGGTCAGGATATAGGCGACCCAGAAGGTGAGGACCGCATCGACGCCGAACCTGTAGGCGGCGTAGACCACGGCGATCAGCGCGCCGAAGATGACGGCGGAGACTGCGTAGCCGAGGCCGAAATGCTCCGCGATGAGGTCTCCGGCGGATGTGCCGAGCGCGAAAGTGAACAGGATCGCCGCCCAGTAGAAAAGTTCGCGCCGGCGGGTGAAGATCGAATGGATGGAGAGCGTGCGCTCGCTCGCATACCAGGCGAGAAACGTCGCCGTCAGGGCGAGGGCGAACCCGATCGTGGTGGTCACCAGGCTGATACCGAGATCGTCGACCATGTAGTCGGAGACCAGCGTGCCGACGATGCTGACGAAGACGACGACCAGCCAGTAGCTCGTCGGCACGTATTCGCGCAGCTTTAACTGAAAGGCGATGATGCCGACCAGGAGCGCGCTCATGATGAGCGAGGTCACGACGAGGCCAAGCCCGACGTTGAAGATGAGGAAATCGGCGGCGGTCTCGCCAACGGTGGTTGCCATGATCTTGATCACCCAGAAGGCGAGGGTGATCTGCGGGACCTTGTTCAGCAGGGTTTCCGTCAGCGGCGATGGTGCGGGGTTCATGTGAGGGCTCCGGTCGGACGTGACGCCGCGGCGCGGCATGTCGCTTGTCGTAGGGCCGGTAGATGGCGAGCGCCTCTCTGCACCTATACCGTTTGGTAATCGTCGGGCGCAGCACCTGTCTTCGCAGCAGGGAGGTCAATTCGGACCTTCAGACCCGGGGCTCCGTCGAGGGCCTCGACCGTGCCATGGTGCAGTTCCGCGATCGCGGCGACCAGCGACAGGCCCAGACCGCTGCCGGGCGTCGTGCGGCTGCGGTCGAGGCGATAGAGGCGCTGGAAGATGCGCTCGCGCTCTTCCGCCGGCACGCCGGGGCCGTCGTCGACCACGTCGAGCAGCACCCGGTCGCCGACGCGGGTGATGCCGACGCCGATACGTCCCGGGGCCGGAACGTGGTTGATGGCATTCTCGAGGAGATTGGCCAGCGCCTGAACCAGGAGTTCCTCGTCGCCCTCGATCATCGCCGATGGTAGCGCGAGTGCGACGAGGTCATGACCTTCGTCCGTTGCCACATCGCCATAGACATCGCAGATCCTGCGGACGACGTCGGCCAGGTCCAGCCGGCGGAACCTGGCGCGGCGGGTGCCGGCCTCGATCTGGGCGATGCGCAGCAGCGCGTTGAAGGTCTCGATCGCGGCCTCGCTTTCGCCGATCGCATCATCGATCGCCGTCTCGTACTCCGCCGGTGTCCGCTGGGCACGGCGAACGCTCTCCAACCGTTGACGCAACCTTGCGAGCGGCGTCCTGAGGTCGTGGGCGATATCGGCCGAGACCTGCTTGAGGCTCGCCAGCAGCGTCTCGATGCGGCCGAGCATGACGTTGATGTCGAGAGCGAGACGGTCGAGTTCGTCGCGTCGCCCGGACACCGGGAGCCGCAGATCGAAGCGGCCATCGACGATCTGGCGCGTCGTGGCGGCAATCTCGTCGACCCGCCGGGTCGGCCCGATCGAGACGAGAAACCCGCCGAGCAGCGCGAGGAGGGTGGTGACCAAAGCCCCCCAAAGCATCGCGGACAGGATGATTTCCTGGGTCTCGTCGAGCACGTGGGAATTGCGGCCGATCATGACCTCGTAGGCACCGATCCGTTCGCCGAGACTGAGCAGAAGCACCTCGTTGTCGGTGTTTTGGGAGGCAGCCCTTTGCAGGTCGGGCGCCCCCTCGAAATGTTCATCGGATAGCTTTTCGTCGGCCCAGCCTTCACGCCAGACCGTTGCGGGAATGTTGCCGATGACGGCCTCCTCGCCAGAAACCTGTCGCATCAGGAAGAAGCGGTCCTCAGAGGCCGATTCCGCAAGTTCGGTCATCCGGACTTGCAATTCGCCGTCGCCGCCCCGCCGATAGGCGTCGCGCAAACCTTCCATATCGTCTGATATCGACGAGCGCAGGATGCCGGCCATCTCCGAGGATGCCGCCAGATAGGTCGTCCCGAGGATCGCCAGAACAGAGGCGACGAAGAACAGCGTGAAGATCAGCGCGACACGGAAGGAGGTCGTGCGGACCTGTTCAGGCAGGAACATTCAGCACATATCCCGAGCCGCGGATCGTCTTGATCATCTCCGTCGAAAAGGGACGGTCGACCTTGCCGCGCAGCCGGCTGACGTGAGTCTCGACGACATTCGTCTTGGGGTCGAAATGGAAATCCCACACGCGCTCGAGCAGCATGGTGCGCGTCAGCACCCGGCCACGGTTGCGCATCATGTATTCCAACAGGCGGAACTCGCGGGGCTGGAGATCGAGCGGCTGCCCCTCGCGCCGGACCGTTCGGGCGATCAGGTTCATCTCGAGTGCGCCGACCTTCAGGACAGCCTCCTCCTTGCGCATGGGCGAGCGCCGGGCCAGCGCATTCAGGCGGGCCATCAGCTCGGAGAAGGCGAAGGGCTTGACGAGATAGTCGTCGGCCCCGGCTTCCAGACCCTCGACGCGGTCGTCGAGTCCTGAGACAGAGGTCAGGAAGATCACCGGGGTGTCGCGGCCGGAAGAGCGGAGCGCCCGTACGATCGACAGGCCGTCCAGGCCGGGCAGCATCCGGTCTATCACCATGGCATCGTAGTCGCGCGTGCAGGCGAGCTCGAGGCCGATCGGACCCGAGGCGGCGTGGTCAGGATCATGGCCCTCTTCCTTGAGCCCACCGGTCACATAGTCGGCGGTCGAACGATCGTCC
Source organism: Aurantimonas sp. DM33-3 (assembly GCF_014334315.1). Taxonomy (NCBI): domain Bacteria; kingdom Pseudomonadati; phylum Pseudomonadota; class Alphaproteobacteria; order Hyphomicrobiales; family Aurantimonadaceae; genus Aurantimonas; species Aurantimonas sp. DM33-3. The sequence continues at coordinate 42,008 of NZ_JACSGS010000006.1, forward strand.
TCGATGACCAGGACCTTCATTACATGCTCTCCTGTGTTGACGGTTTGGCCGCCGTCGCGGCCTCGCTGAACGTCACGAACCGTTCGAAGGCACGATCCATCGCCCCGGTGCTGCTTCCGAGCCAGGGGAAATGCCCATAAGCGAACGAGAGCTGATCGGCTGCGACCCCTTCGGGTTTCCCGGCGATGGCATACTCGTAGATTGCCGAGGCAAGTCCCGTCCTGTCCGATCCACCCATACAATGGATCAAGAGGGGCTTGGGGGCATCCGCCATGGCCTGTTCGATCTCCTGCATGGTCGCAACGTCGGGCTCGCTGCCCGCAGAAATGGCGATCGAGCGATAGACTATGCCGCGCCGACGGGCGACGTTCCATTCCTCACGATACCATGAGGCATCTGGATGGGCGCCGCGCAGATTGAGGATCGAGCGGATGCCGGTCGAGTCGATCAGAGCGTCGAGGTCGGTCGCATTCAACTGACCGGATCGATAAACCGTGGCGTTTTCAACGGTGTGAACGTTCCCGGAAAGCTGGAGATAACCAGCATATGACGCCGGGGCTGCCGCTGCGACCGCAATCACTACGAATAAGCCACGAACCATGTGGAAGGGCGACTGCATCGGCGACATCCATCTCGGAATTCTCGCCTATGGCTAAACGTGGGATCTCGCCCGCCGCATGTCAGGACCTATACGCTTTCGTATAGTCTGTCCGCGAAAACTAGGGCAGTGGGCTACCGTTCTCCGGATGCCGCCAAACGCCTCAGAAAATTCGGGTACGGTCGGGCCGACATCGGCCAAGCGCCGGAACGAACGGAGGTGCTCTTCTTATGCTCGGCCCTTAAGTGCGCCGGCGGCCGGACTTCCGCCGCCCGAACCCTCGCCCGGGCCGTTCTTGTCCCATGCTACCGATGCGGCAGCATCCCCGTGTCACAGCGGCGCTCCAGAGAGAACGTGGCCGCTGGTTTTCAGGAGCAGCAACCGCATGCTGGGGGTCGAGTTCAATCTGCGACGGGGCCACCGAGATAGCGTTAGGTAAACCCGAAAATTTTGGCCGTCGTTACGCCATGCTCATACGTGCACTGATCCACCTCGGGGACGGGCTTCGAAATCACCGCGCAAGACGTAAGCCATATGAACATACGTTGTGAGGCCAAAATGGGATTCGCCCCGGTGGAGCGCGAACTGGGGAGGCGAGAAGGACCGCTGTCGCGATCAAAGATTCGGGGCGGTAGGTCATGGACCGCCTGAGGAAGGCAGCAAGGTTTATGCGCCACTAGAAAGCAAATGCCACCAGCGATATCCTCTCGATCGGACGCGCGTCTTAATTCCTGTCCCTGCAAGCCGCCCCCTCAGGCAGGGGGAAGTCACGGGACAGATGAGCCACTGCGCCATTCGGCAGCAGCCTCCACATCATGGGAGACCGAACGACGCGGTGTTCCTGAACTCCGGAATGGCTTCCGGTTCTTCGGTTGGGGCACGGAGCTGAAAGCCCTCTTCGGCCATGTCGCGGATCTCGACGGGTACGCCGTCATTCCGCACGGCAAGCCGTCCGACGATCTGGTACGGTGCCGACCCAACGTAGGATGTCGCCTCCGCGACCAAGGCGACCACTCTTTCCCGGACCGCTTCAGCGGTCCATCCGTTCGGGAGACCCTTCACCGAGATATAGTCTTCGTTCCAGATTGACAGGCAGTTCCGTTGGATGTGTTCGAGGATGCGTTGGGGAGAGTAGTGAGGTGGCTTGCCGGACGCCGCCATGACCAGAGGTCCAAGAGGGCACAGGTGCTCGCCAATCGAAGCTAGATCGACGAAGTCACGGGCCTTCCTCCGGCTAGACGCGGCCAAGATCTTGTTGACCGCCAGATCGGCGGGCGCCAGACGTGCACCCCAATCCGCATCGCGGATGAGAGGGAGGAAGCGTCGCTTGGACTCGCTCATCCATTGGATCTGCGTCTCCTCGCCCCGATCACGAACGACGGCCTCGACCACCCCGTAGACGTCGATGTCCACCCGTACGCTGTATCCAGCTTTCCGTAACACCTCCATGTCGCGGTCGGCCGCTGCCCCGATCTCCTCGTCCGTGTCGTGAAAGATGTCGATGTCATCCGACTGACGTGGCCAGTCCTTGTTCAGGACCACGCCCCCCGCGACATAGCTGGTCTCGGACCGGTTCGCAGCTAGTTCGGCAAGAATGCGGCGTTGGAGGATGGTTAGGGCCATGCGGTTAGAACAAGCAGCTTGCCCGAAGCTCGCGGCCGATCACGAAGGCGCGCGCGTCGCCGCGCTCCATCAAGGCACTGGCTACCACCCGTGCACGGGATTCCGTACTACCGAGGGCGGACAGGTCCACGTTGTCGAGAACGCGTACCCCATAAAGATCGACCGCCTTCTCCAGCAGGAGCTCCAAACGCGCGGACGATACGGACATCGGGACAACGGGTTGGCGCATTCCTGAACTCCTTCACCCCGAAATATAGCAAGCTCGCTCGAGAACGACAACGTGCTCGAGCCCGACAGAAGCGCTCGGGAGCATCGACTGCGCTTCGAAAGACCGGAAACAAATCTTCAGCCGCGTAGAAGCGATGGTTCGAAACTCCAGTCCGGATTTCAGCCGCTCCCGGTAACGTTCGCTACCCAACTATTGATCTTGCGATCAATCGGCGCGGTGCCAAGGGAGTTTATTGATGAAAAGATCAACGAATTGCCTCTGAGATATCAGGAACCGTTATGCGATCCGGCGGCGGTCGGCTCTCGCATCGCCATGACTGGCGATCACGTCTTCAATCATGAATCAACCCCATTTCCTGCTCGACGCAATCTCGCGGATCGTCACCATAGCGCCCGACAACAGAAGCCCCGGATGCCGCTCCATACCGCCATTCGCCGGGTCATCGTTTGCCGCCCGCCCGCAAAGCACGTCGAGATCCATGTTGAGGGCGAGAACCTGATGGAGGATGAGATCAAGCCGCTCTACGCGCTCATATCCTTGCCCATTTGAAAATCGTGTGGGGTCCCATAGTCGGGGCGGGAAGCGGCGTTGCGTCCGCCCGACAGGAGGATAGGGTTTGACCACCGGCTGATTGGTTCACAGGAACGGGAGACACAGCCGTCCAACCCCCTGCGGGGCTGCTTGAAGTGAGACGGCTCCCGGCATCGTGCGCTGAAGTGTCAGCGGCGGACAAGAGCGCCGCTCGGTCCGCTCAAGCACCCGCGTAAGCCTCCCGTTCATCCTGTTCACTTCTTCGACCCTTTTCTTCGCTTCGAAAACCGGATGCAAAAGGGATTGGCAGTCCATGGACTGCCAGGATTGGGAGATTTCGTACGTATCGTACAGAGGGAACAGAACCTTGTTCGAGAGCATCACGGAAACAACCGGGACCGCGCGTCCCGCGCCGATGGAGGAACTGACGGTCGGCGCGTTCGCGATGGAGACGCACGCGCAGAGTTCGAACAACGGAAACTGGCATGGACGCCCCGTCGCTCTGGTGGCAATCTGCCGGCGGACACTCATGGTCGCCGGTGTCCACGTGGCTCGGGACGGGGTCACCTTCTACGAGGTCATGCAATGCCTTGCCGACGCCTTCCTACCGCGGGACGCGGTGGACGTCGGTGCGGTGAACCCGTGGCCCTGCGAGGGCGTGGCGGACCGCGCGTTCGTCCATGCCCAGCACGACTTGACGCCCGCGCCCTTCCGGCGCTTCCGCGAGGCGCTTGGATTGGAGGTCTTACCGCATCACGGTCCCGAGCCCTTGGTCAGCGACCTCGCAGAACGATGGTCGCAGGAGGCGGGTATTGAGATCGACTCGTTGCATGACGGTCGCGCTGCGTTGGTACATAGGTTTGCGGACCGTCCGCTCCCCGGCGGCGACGCCATCGAACTGGAAAACGTCGACCGGAAACTGCGCCGTTGGATCGTCGACCGCTACAACGCCGTATCCGTTCCTGGCATTGAACGGTCGCCGCTCGACCTCTGGCGGGAGGCTGCGATTGGCTTCGTCCCGCGCTTCGTGCCGGAGGATGCGCCGGGAGACCTCTTCCGGCCGGAGGCGTTCCGCACCATCGGCCCGCGCGGCGTCACTTGGGGCGGACGCACTTATTGGAGCGAAGCGGTCCCGGACCTTCTCGAGAAGTGGGGCGGCACACGCGAGTACGAGATCCGGGCCGATCCGGCGAGTCCCCTAAGCGTCGAAATTTGCACGCCTGAGCGGAAGTGGGTGCGCTTCGATGCCCGTTGGGTGTAATCCGTCGCTCATAAAGCGATGACCCCGCCATTAGTCAGCGCCTGCCAACGAACGTTCAGTTCCGCCGCCGATAAACTGCGATGGCTGGCGATTACACCGATTAAGGTCAAGGTTTGGTATCCGCGCTACCTTCAATCCGCAGCTCAAGCCTGAATTCGAGATGCTCGAAGTTCAGGGCTGCATCATGCTCGACGAAATCCCCAGTCGGTGATGCCGACGCCAACTCAAGTATACCGCGGGGTAGATCGTCGGGGGCAGGGCGAACCTGAGCTCCGAGAGTTGCTGTATCTCCTCCATGATCCGGTCGGTGTCGTACTCCAAAGCTTCGACAACGGCGTCGAACCGCTCGGCGCTGACGACCCCGACAAGTTGGATGGGTAAATGAGTCCCTGATCGAGACACACGGGGATGTCATAGATGTCCCGCCCCCTCACAGCATCAGCGCTCATTGCCCAGTTGAAGTTGCTCCGTCTTTGACAAGCTCGGCTGCGATCTTCCTGAGAGTTACGACGATGGCGTGGTTGGCTCAACTGGTCTCGGATCAGAGCGATGGCAGATGCCTCAATTGCGCCGATACCCTTCGCCATTCCGGTTGCAAAAAGCGTCCCCGTAGTCTCGTCCAGGGTGGTTCTCTCTGTTCGCAAGATAGCCCGAGCACGTGCTCTCGGATGAGCGCATCCTGCTGGAGCAACTCCCTACCCGGTCGATACGCAGCCTTTGCGCATTGTCCGTCGTGGTCATGCCCGTCGCCGTCTGGAAGCGCCTGAGAAACGTGCGATCTCCAAGCCTTGCCCGACGATTGCCGCAAGGTCGAAGCCCCGCGCATCCGTCTCCTGCATCTAGTGCTGGACCTTCAGGATTGGTGCGCCTCCGTGGTTCAGCCACGGCGAAAAGGCGTTGCGACAGCTCATTCCGGGCGCTGACCCGGGGTACATCTAAGATTGCCTTAAGGTGCGTGGCGGATCTCGTTCTTCACGTAGAAACGAAAGGACGCCAGCATGGCCCAACCGCTCAACCGCAGAACCCTCCTCGCCCGTGGCGCGGCGACCATCGCAACCCTGTCGTTCCTGAGTGTCGGCGCTGCTCACGGGCAGGCTCCCGCCTTCGCAGCCGCTCCAACCCCCGACGAGGTGTTTCGTGATCCTGATATTCCTGTCCTTGGCAATCCGGATGGAGACGTCACGATCGTCGAATTCTTCGACTATCAATGCCCTTACTGCAAGATGAGCCACCCAGTGCTGACGGACGCAGTTGAAACCGACGGCAACGTCCGGTTGGTGATGAAGGATTGGCCGATCTTCGGCAATTCATCGCTCTACGCCTCACGCCTGATGTTGGGGTCGGCCGGCACTCCGGACTACGAAGTGGGGCTTTCCGCGGTTATGAAAACGCAGGCGAGGCTGACGAAACAGGAGGTGGACGCCGCCCTCGTGGAAGCCGGACTGGATCCGGCAGCGCTCCTTGAACGCTATGGAAAGCGCCGTGAGAGCGTCGAAGCGCTGATCGACCGGAACAGCAAGCAGGCACTCGCCTTCCGCTTGTCAGGGACGCCGGCGTTCGTCATCGGCCAGCGCGTGTATGGCGGAGCGCTCGACGCCAACGGTTTTGCTCAGGCAATCGCGGACGCACGTTCAGAGGGCGCGCCGCGATGATTACCCGGCGCGGGTTCGTTATCGGCGCGGGGGCCGCGGCATCACTTGCTCCGGCCCGCGCCTCGCAAGCCAGCGGCTGGGTCGGTGGCTTCGACATCGGCAATGCGACAATGGGCACACATTTCACCAACGATCCATTGTTGAGTGAAGCCAGCGTTGCGAGTACGCGCCGAGCGGCCGACGCCTATCGAGATTTGGCTGCACAAGGCGGCTGGCCGCAGGCGGACTGGATCAGCGCGTTCAAGCTTGGCTCACGCCACCCGCAGATCGCGCAACTGCGCCGCCGTCTTACAATGGAGAACGATCTCAACCAGGCTTACGCGTCAGGAGACGTGTTCGACAGCTTCGTAGACGCGGCCGTGCGCCGTTTTCAGGTGCGCCATGGCCTGGCCGTAGACGGGGCGGTCGGCCCCGAGACCCTCGCCGCGATGAACGAGCCTGCTGGCTCGAAGGCTCGACAGCTTGAACTCAATATACCGCGCATTGCGAGCGAATTAGCAACTGAAGCGCGCTATATCTGCGTCAACATTCCTTCAGCCGAACTCGAATTGGTGGAGGAAGAGAGCGTGGTCGAACGTCATCCGACCATCGTCGGGCGACCCGACCGCGAGACGCCACTACTGACAAGCGCCATCTATGAGGTGAACTTCAACCCTTACTGGACCGTTCCTGCCAGCATCGTCCGCAAGGACCTGATCCCGGCAATCCGTAGCGATCCGACCTATCTGGAGCGCATGTCGATGCGCATATTCGACCACGATTGGGACGAGGTTTCGCCCACGTCGATCGATTGGAACGGCGACGAGGCCCTGAACTATATCTTTCGCCAGGATCCGGGCGCCGACAACGCACTCGGGCGGGTACGCATCAACTTCGCCAACGACCACGCCGTCTATCTCCACGACACGCCGCAGCCGGGTCTGTTCGGTGATGCCAGCCGCTTCCACTCGTCAGGCTGCATTCGCGTTCAACGCATTCCGGAATTCGTTGCGTGGCTTCTCCGGGAGACGCCGGGTTGGTCACTGACGCAGGTCCGCGCCATGCTCACCAACGGCCAACGCAAGGACGTGCGTTTGGCCCGCGAAATCCCGGTTCACTTCGTCTACATCACCGCATGGAGCGCGCCGGACCTCACCAGCAATTTCCGCGACGATGTCTACGGGCTCCTATCAAAGGCTTAGGTGCCGCGGGAACACTCGCAAAGCTCAACTTTGACTGTCAACCGAATGCCGCTGGGGGCACGCACGACAAGATCGATGTGGATCGCCTCAGCGGAGCAGGCCCGCTTTGACGGTGCATCTTACCGATGATGGTGGATGGGTGGGGACGACAGCGCTGGCGACCGATTTGTGCTGTAGATCGCTTGACCCATTGCCAGGCTGAGCTCGATCCGCAGGAAGACGTGGCGGATCGGGCCTTTCGGAGAATGCCATGGCTGATAGTGCCGCCGACGAGACCACCTGCCGACGCAAATCAGCACCGCGCCGACATGGGGGCGGGACAGTTCGCGTGCATCCTCGGTTGACTTCCCTCTGAACCTCTTGCATCCCGGGACGGAAAACAGTTCGCATAGAGTGACGATCAGGGAGATGTCGTTTGCGACGGTCTCGGGGCAGGGGAGCAGCGCAAATCCGTCCATTGCCTAAGTGATGGCCTGGATCGGTGGGCGCGCCTAGGTGTTTGGTCCCAGCATGTCATGGCTCGGTGACCGGCTGAAGATTTCCGGCTTTGTCTCGCTGATCTGCCGGATGGCTTCGAACGGCGTTTTGAACCGCAGGGCCTTGAGCTGTTTGGCGTAGTTGTAGGCGAGTAGCCAGTCCCTGACGTGTCTACGAAGGTCATTGATAGATGCGTAGTGAAAGGATTTCACGGTCGCGTCCTTGATGGTCCGCACCATCCTTTCGGCCTGACCGTTCGTCCAAGGATGGTAGGGCTTGGTTTGGCGATGCTCGATGCCGTTGGCCGCGCAAACGGCACCGAAGATGTGGGCAACGAAGCCGCTCTCGGCCCGCTTGTCGTGCTGGACGAACTGGACGCCGTTGTCGGTCAGCACGGTGTGGATCTTGTAGGGCACCGTCTTGACGAGGGCCTTGAGAAAGCCGGCTGCGACGAGCTTCGTGGCTTTGCGATAGATCCTGGCAAAGACGATCTTCGAGGTGCGATCGACGGCAACGAAGAGAAGAGCTTTGCCGCCTTCATAGCGCAGCTCGGCGATATCGATGTGGAAGTAGCCGATCTCATAGGCCTTGAAGCGTTTCGGCTTCTCCTGATCGACCTTGGGCAGCCGGGAGATGCCATGCCGCTGCAGGCAGCGGTGAAGGCTCGAGCGCGACAGATGCGGGATCACGTCCTTCAGCGCGACGTAGACATCATCCAGAGGGAGGCGGGCCTGAACGCGCAAAGAGACGATGGCGGCCTCTTCCAAAGCCGAAAGGACGGTACTCTTCTTCTCTTTCGGTCCCATCGGCTCGTCCTCGACGCTGGGTCGTGATCGCCACTTCCTCACGGTCTTTTCGTTGATCCCAAAGCGCCTCGCGAGCTCCGCAGCCGAAGCTTTCGATCGCTGTAGTTCTGCTCGAACGGCGTGCGTGGTCTTGGCGCTGCCGTGAAGAACTTGTCCCATAGCGCATCCCTCTGCTGGCGCGATAAGCTACCACCACAGTATGGGACTGAACATCTAGGCGACGGAGCCTGCCGCACGCCGCACGACCACTTTCGCGCCAACGGGAACGCGGTTTTCGAGGTCGATGACGTCCTGGTTAAACATGCGGATGCAGCCGGACGAGACCGACCGGCCGATCGTTGAGGGCTCGTTGGTGCCGTGGATTCGGTAATAGGTATCCCGACCGCCGCGATAGAGATAGAGGGCGCGCGCGCCGAGCGGGTTGCCGAGTCCGCCTTCAAGGCCGCTCGCGTAGGGGCCGAACTGTTCGGGCTCACGCTTCAACATGTTGGGTGTCGGCGTCCAGCCCGGCCACTCAGCCTTGCGGGCGATTGTCGCGTTGCCAGTAAACGCGAAGCCTGCCTTGCCGACGCCGACACGGTAACGCATGGCCTTGCCGTTTTCCTCCACGAGATAGAGGAATTGCGCGGCCGGATCGACGACGATGGTACCCGGAGCTTCAGAGCCGACGAAGTCGACGATCTGGCGCCGGTTCTTCTCGGTAAGGTGGGCGGTGGGGATGGCCGGGATGGAGCGACCATTGTCCTCGAAGGCGGCATATCGCGGATCGCCGATCAGGCTCGGCGCAGCGTAGCCGAGCACGGTCCGGGGCAGTTCGCCGACAGACGAGCAACCCGCCATCGTAAGGAGAGCCGCGGCCAGCAGGCCTGTGCGGCGAGCGTTTCTCAAAGTCATGTCAGTCCTATTCCGCCTTGGCGCCATCGATACCCGCCGCGAGGGCTTCGCGCGAGATCTCTCCGAAATGTAGCGAACGGAGCGTTCCGTTCGCATCGAGAAACAGCGTGGCCGGATAGCCGGAGACGCCGTAATGCCGCGCGAGAGCAAAACCACGATCAAGCAGCATATGGTCGATTTCGAGATCGGCCCTTGCGAGAAACTGCGACACGGTTTGCGCACCTTCGCCCTGGTTGGCGAAGACGAACACCGCGTCATCGCGGTTCTCCGACATCGTCGCCATCATTGGCATCTCGCGGCGGCATGGTGGGCACCATGACGCCCACAGATTGAGGACGATCGGCTTACCGGCGAAGTCCGGCAAAGACCGGTCGGCGCCGTCGAGCATCGCGAAGCTTTCGGCAGGTGCGGCGACGGCGGTGGTAGCAGCGACCAGTTGCCAGGCAGTGTTCCAGACTATGAAGGCGCCAGCCAGCGCACCGACCGACCATGCACGCAGGCGATACTCGCGAAAGGCGTAGAGCGTGTAGAGCAGGGCGGCCGCGAGCCCGACCCATCCCGAAAAGCCGCCTTCCCAAATGCTGAGAATCCGAAGCGGCTCAGGTGCGAAGGTCCGCCAGTGCATGGCAACATGCCCCAGCCGCGCCGCGACGAGACCGATGACCACGACCGCCAGCGACCAGTTGCCCAGCCGGCCATCGATGCGGCCGGAGAGGATCGCGGTGACGACGAGAAAGATCACGAGGGCGATGATAGCGGCCAGTCGGTCGCCGGCGAAGACCAGCGGGCCGAGCGTCAGGGCGGTCATGTCAGTTGGCCCCCGCAAGGCGGATGCGCTCGAGGAAGTCCTGGGCGGAGATCTCGCCAACGACGCGCGATCCGGGCGCCTCGGCGCCGTTGGGGTCAACGAAGAGCATGGTCGGCGGCCCGACGACCGAAAGCTCCGACATCAGCGAGGTCGTCCCGGCCTGCTCGTCGGTGACATCCACCTTGAGCAGTCGATATCCGGCGAGCCGCGCCTGCACGGCCGGATCGCCGAACACTTCGCGCTCGATCACGTCGCAACTGACGCACCAGTCGGCAGTGAAGTATAGCAGCGTCGACCGGTCGCCCGAGGCGATCGCCTCCGCGACCGCTTCCGGTGCCTCCACCATGTCGAAGCTCAGCGTTTCGGCGACGCGTGCGGCGCCGTTCGTGGCCAAAGGCGCAAGCGGACGCAAGGGATCATTCGCCCCGGCGACCGCTCCGACCGCGAGCGTGCCGCCATGGATCACCGCCAGCACGCCTGCCGTCTGGCTAAGCCGGCGCCGCGTGCCGCCCGTGCCACCGAGACCGATCAGCGTGACCCCGATGCCGATCAGCAGTGCGGCCCAGAGCCACAGCGAGACCACGGGCGGCAGAATGCGGCCGATCATCCAGATGGCCAGCGCCAGGAAGGCGATGCCGAAGGCGCGGGTGACGACCTGCATCCAGGGTCCGGCCTTGGGCATGATGCCCGCGCCGAACGTGCCGAAGGCGACAAGCGGCACGCCTTGGCCAAGGCCGAGCGCGAAGAGGGCGGCGGCGCCGAGGCTCACGTCGCCGGTTTGGCCGATATAGATGAGCGCGCCGGCGAGTGGCGCCGTGACACAGGGGCCAACGATCAGCGCCGATGTGAAGCCGAGCGCTGCCGTCGAGCCGATCCCGCCACGTCCGACCGTGGCGCCGGAGACGGCACTGGTCCAGGCGCTCGGCAGTCGCAATTCGAACAAGCCGAACATCGACAGCGCCAGTCCGACGAAAACCAGGGACACGACGATGATCGCGGGCGTCGATTGCAGAGCCATCTGAAGGTTCTGACCGGACCATGCGGCGGCGACGCCGAGCAAGCCGAAGGCCGTGGCCATGGCCAGCACGTACACCGAGGAATGTGCCAGCCCGCGCCTTGCCGAGGAGCGGCCCGTCTGACGGCCGAGCTGTCCGGCAAGAATCGGATACATCGGGAAGACGCAAGGGGTGAAGGCGAGACCGAGGCCGAGAAGGAAGAACATACCGACCGCCCAGGCCGCACCGCTGTCGGCCAGCAGTGACGCGATCAGGCCGCCCGAAGCGCTATCCACCTGAATCCCGGAGGCCGGTGCCGCGGCTGTCGGCGGAAGATCGCGAACCGCCGCCTCGTCCGCTTCGGTCGCCGGGGCAGAATCCCGGAAACCGTCCAGCCAGGATTGTTTTGCGCTGTTTGAAGCCGCGCTTGTCGGGGACTGTTCCGAGGCGGCTGGCCCGTTTTGTGCGGCAAGCTCAACCGTCCGCGTCACCGGGCGATAACAGATGCCGTTTTCCTGGCATCCTTGAAAGGACACCGCGATCTCCCTGAGCCCGGCCGGAGCCGAGGCCAGCGTCGCGGTCGCCGCGTCGTGGAAGACCTCCATCGCGCCGAAATTGGGGTCGTTCTTCGTCTCGCCTCGGGGCAAGTCGAGCGGGATGCTCTCGCCTGTCGGGCTCGTCGCGGCAATCTTGTCTCGATAGAGGTAGTAGCCCTCCGCGATCGTCCAGCGCAGTTCGACGCCCCCGTTGTTGCCCGTCGCCGTGCTGGTCAGCGCGAAAGCCTTGTCGACGGCCAACGGCTCCGGCTGTGCGCCTGCCGCAAAGGGGGTCGCGAGGGTGACGGCCATGATGGTCGCGGCCAGGAAACGTCTCATCGCCATGAACCTGTAGGATGAACTTCTCTGAAGGGGTGGTCGGATACGCACCTTAAGGCAGCCTTAAGTTGGGTCGGCAGGATTGAGGTCGTCGGCAGCAACGAACCGGAGCAGGCCGGCGCATACTGACCGTGGAGGATGACGGCATTATCGGGAACGGGCTGAAGGTCGGGCTCGTCCTAAGCGGCTTCACCGCCGACCTCGCCAATTGCTGCGAGGCGACGCTGGCAGTCGGAGGGTTCGACGCGGTTGAGCGCTTGCCACCGTCTGGAACTATGTCAGCAACCGGGCGGAGGTCGACCACGTGCTCGACGCAAGGCTGATGGAGGCGGCGCGGATGGTCTCTTCGCTCGTCGACATCGACTTGACGGTCGCCTCGCCCGCACGACCTGAGCCGCCGAACCGCGGAGATATTGCCTGCGACCGCCAGCTTTCCTGCCAGATCTGGCCGCTGACGGGCACGCTGATCGACAAGTCCGACCGCGCGCCGGAAGCCCGCCTGTCGGATCAACGCGACGGCTTTTCCGCGCGCGAGATCGATAGGGAAACCAGGCGTGTATTTGCGGTCGAGAACGCGGCGTTGGGGATCCAGGTTCTGGTCGGGGACAACCTCGACGTCCGGGCCCGACTCGTCCGGGAGGTGGTGATGGGTCTGCTCCTGCCAATGGCTCTGATCGTTCCGGCTCTCGGAGCCCTCATCCGGTTCGGCGTCGGTCGAGGGGGCGGCCGCTCGACGAGCTCGCCGAAAGCCTGCGGCACCGCAAGGCAACTGACCTGCATCCAATTTTGGCAAGCACAGCGGTTGCGGAGATTCGGCCGGTCACGACCGCCCTCAACGGCCTGTTCGAGCGGGTGCGCGAAACGGGCGACCGCGACGCGTCTTCCTCGCCTATGCCGCTGACGAGCTGCGCACGCCGCTGGCCGGACTGAAAACCCATGCCGCTGATGCCTGCGATGCGGCCACTTGCGAGAAGCAGAAGGGCCGCCGACAGCTCGATGAGCAGTCCGCCACCGAGGGCGGAGAAGGACGAGAACTGATTCATGTCCTAGTTCCTCGGTCCCGGTGCTGTGGGGTGTCGAAATGGACTGCTCGTCCCCAGGACGGCAGAGAACGCCTTGCAGGGTGGCAATGAGCGCCTCCACGCGCGGATCGGCGATCCGGTACCTGAGCGTCGTCCGACTCTCTCGGCTGAAGGCGACGATCTTCTGCTCGCGCAAGACCGTCAGGTGCTGGGACAGAGCCGACTGGGACATGTCGACGGCCTCGGCCAGCAAACCGATATGGGCTTCCCCAACTCCAGGAGCTTGCAAAGGATCATCAGACAACGCTCGTTCGCCACCGCCTTCAGAATCGCCGCGACTTCCGCGGCATTCGACTCGAGTTCCCTCATGCCTTCCATTTAACCCTGCCAAAGGGTAATTTAGCGATAGCTAATATTCAGAACATTGAGATAAAAGCGGAGCTGAAAGCGATAGTTTTCACCGGCCGCGGCTTAAGGGCGTCGATGCCGGGTGAGACAGGAAAATTGAATTCGATCTCGCCTCCCGTCCGTCTAACAGACCTCTGCCGCGGTCAGACCGCCTGGCCGAACAGGGTGCCGATCCCGGCGGTCAGCGCCATGGCCGCGGCGCCCCAGAAGGCGACGCGTGCCGCGCCGCGCCAGACATTCGCCCCGCCGGCCCTGGCGCCGATCGCGCCGAGAACACCGAGGAAAATAAGCGAAGCACCTGATACGAAGGCGATGAGGAGATCCGCTGGCACGACGAACACCATCATCAGCGGCATCGCGGCGCCGATGGCGAAGGTCACCGCGGAGGTGAGGGCGGCCTGAACCGGGCGCGCAGCCGTCACCGCAGATATGCCGAGCTCGTCTCGTGCATGGGCGCCGAGCGCATCCCGCGCCGTGAGTTGGGTGGCGACCTGAGTGGCCAGTTCACGCTCGAGGCCGCGACTGACATAGATCTGCGTCAGCTCATCGAGTTCTCCCACCGGATCGTCGCGAAGTTCCCCGGTCTCGCGGGCAAGATCGGCGTTCTCCGTGTCGGACTGGGACGAGACAGAGACGTATTCCCCCGCCGCCATCGACATCGCGCCGGCAACGAGACCGGCAACGCCGGCGATCGCGATCTCGGGCGTTGCTGCGGCGGAGGCGGCTACGCCGACAATCAAGCTGGCCGTCGAGACAATGCCGTCATTGGCCCCCAGGACGGCGGCGCGCAGCCAGCCGATGCGCGCGACGAGATGGTTCTCTGGGTGGGAAAGAGATCGCGGCATGAGGGACTCAAGACAGGGTGACCGGGATCGTCGGCTGCGGTGAATGTGGCACTGCACTGAGCGCGGCAAATCGCTCGGCCGATCGCGCGGGCGACCCTTGGGCGATCCGCCGCCGTCATCGCTTCACGCTGGTATCTACCAGACGCTCATGTTTCCCCGCAAGATTCATCAATTCTTTCTTGCGGCATTGAAATGACATGGCCGGCTACGAACATAGCCTCCTCTGCAGCAGTTTTCCACGGGACGAAGGGGGCGGTGAAGAACCTTTACGCCGCCGAGCACCCTTACTCGGCCGATCCTAGCGCAGAACAGACCGCGGCATCGGGAACCCCCTTTACCTCTCCTGTTTCGAAGAGCGTCTTAGAGATCCTGTCCAGTGTTGTTCTCTTCGCTCGGAGGATATTCCGTGAACGCTCGAGGCAGCCGACTAGGATTGCCTCAAGCGATGTCCTGAAGATCGGATCGCGGGCGACCCGTGCAATCGCAACCCCTTTTGCGCCCGTGGCGAAGTGCGCGAGGCTACCACCAAGGCCATAGGAGACCAGAAGCTGCGCCGCAATTTCGGTCGCTTGGTGTAGGTCGCTGCCCTCCATGCCGCCGCTACCGTCCCCAGGGCTGCCGAGCACCAGCTCCTCCGATGCCCTGCCGCCGAGAAGGATCGCAATTTCCGCGAGGTGGCTGTTTCGGGTTCGGTCGAACCCCTCCGTCCGCCGAAATTCGGTTATGCCGCCCACCGCTTCGCACACGTCGCGCGACACCTTGGCGAAGAGCGGCACGACCCCGGCTTCCTCGGCGAGCACGCTGCCGACGACCAGATGTTCGGCTTCATGAACGCACGCTCGCCGGAAGGCGGCGTCCGTCAACCGCGTGCGCGGCGGCAGCGAGGCCTCAAGATCCGACATGAGCATGCCGCGACGCTCGCGGCGGGCACGGCGGCGACCCGTCCCTCACGGCCCGCTCGATAGCCGCGCCGGACGCCCCTTCCAGTCGGACGGCTACTGGCTCGAGATCAACACCCAGAAGGTCGTTGCCCAGATGGTGGCGCAGGATGCCGACGCGTGACGCCGTGTCCGGTAGAGGGATGCGAAGGTCCCGGTCGAGACGCCCGGGCCTTCGGACTGCCGGATCAATCAGATCCGGATGGTTCGTGGCACCGACGACGATTACTCCAGTTCGCGCCTCGGCTCCGTCGAGGCATTCGAGGAAGGCGTTGATCACCTGGCGCTGATAATTTGCGTTGCGCTTGTCCGCGTCCATCCTGTCGCCGACCGCATCCACCTCGTCGACGAAAAGAAGCGACGGGGCCGCTGCCTGAGCTTCCGCAAACGCGTTGCGCATGGCTTTCAGCATATCGTTCAGACAGCGGCGACGCCCGCGAGGGACATCAACCGCCCCGATGCGCGCTCGCTGCGCTGCGCGGCGTGGTCGCCGCTCTCGTTCAGCACTCTTGCGCTCTTGCGCGGTCGTCTCGCCATGCGTCGGAACCCCTGTTTTGCAGAGACTCCGACAGGGTCCGGCGCAAGATTCGACGTCGGGGGTGCTGATGTTGATCCCGATTTTCAAAATTCGTAGACGGAGAACCAATGGGGTCGCGAATAACCCCACAGTGAACCGCGGCCCCAGGGACCCCGGGATTTCAGAAATCCGGATTTCAAGAATCCGCGCGGCGGCCTGTCGGCTGTGGTCTGCTAAGGGCGCCGCCTTGACGGCTGGCTGCCCGCGTACAACCCTGCGACCGCCGAGATGGAAGGGGTCGCATGGACGAAGACGAGAGCGGCAGATACTTCGGGAACAAGCGAAGCGATCGCTTCTACGCCGGGCGGCGGATCGGCGATCGCATCCGGATCATGAGCGAGATTGTCGAGGGCGATGTCGGGCAACATTTCGCTGTAATTGGCGATGAGCTGGTCATCCGCCGGCCGCCAAAGGGACGCTTCGAAATCAAGGCTACCGTCTCGGAGGACGACCGCGACATCAAGACGCTGACGATTCAGAAGTGGCGCGTCATCGATGGCGTCCCGTACGACAGGACGTACTTCTCGTTCGTGGGGGGAGAGATCGATCGCCTTCTCGACTTTGTGCACCGAGTGAGAACCATCTATCTGCCCGGTCCGGAGAAGATGACGGTCGATCTCGACAGCCTCACCCAAGTGACGCTGACCGATGAGCAGGCCAAGGCCTTCCTGACCAATAACCCGGACTTCGTGATCGATGCGGCGACAAACGAGATCACGCAGCAGGACATCATAGCGCTGGCATATCGCAGAGGTGAGCTCGCCCGCTTTGAGCGCTTGCTGACCGACGGCGACTACTTCGAGGCCGAGCGAAAACGGTTGGACGTTCGCGGGCAGGAAGCGTTGTGGCAGGCGTTCTTCGAGGAGAACCCGTGGATCTTCGGGTACGGCCTGAGCTACGTGTTCACGTCCGCTCTGGAGGGTCGGAAACTGGAGCAGGTCGTCGCGGGGTACACTGTCTCAGGGGCAGGGAAGCGCGTCGACGGCCTCCTGAAAACCCAAGCCGGCGTGAACGCCCTGTGCTTCGTCGAAATCAAGACCCATGGCACCGCCCTCCTGAGGACGAATACCTATCGTCCCGGTACGTGGGCTCCTTCACCCGAACTCGTCGGTGGCGTGGCCCAGTGCCACGAGACGGTGCGGGCGGCCTCCGCTGCCATCGGCGAACGCCTCCATCCGACTGATGGACACGGCAACCCAACGGGGGAGGACCTTCTCAACGTCCACCCGAGGGCGTTCCTCGTCATCGGTTCGCTTGATCAGTTTCAGGCGGAACGGGGGACGAACATCCAGAAATTCCGATGCTTTGAGGCGTTCAGGCGAAACCTGCACCAACCCGAGATCCTGACGTTCGACGAGCTGCTACACCGCGCCCGCTTCATCGTGGAGAGCCAAGAGAATCTGAGTGCTCGATCGCCCTCGGAAGATGAAGCGGCTTCATACGATCCGCCGGACGATTTGCCGTTCTAACGCATGACGGTCGTGATGGCACCGCTCTCTCGCCGTCTCTACGCTGCCCACCGCCGCCGCCGTTCATCCTCCGGCATTGATAGCAGCGCATCGATCACCGCTAGGCACGTGCCGAGCTGCCCGTCCGCGCCGGCGCACGCATGATCGCGCGGATCCATTTCGATGGTCTCCCGTGCATCCTGCCAAAGCGCGGCGTCGCCGACGTGGCCGCTGCGGACGAGGCTCAGGTGCGGGGTGTCCGGCAGGCTACGCAGGATGTCGGCAATCTGGTGCGGTTCGACGGGATCAGCCTTAAGAATTGCGATGGCGGCGCGGAGCGCGGAGCGGCTGCGGCGCTTCAGCTTGTGCGCGGTCGGCGCGACGGCGGCGAGCAGGCCTTGAGCCCGCTGTTCGTCCGGCGTGTCGTAGCGCCCCCTCAGCCGCTCCCAGGCTGTGCGCGGGACGAACGGGATCCGGATAGGCCGGAGTCGGTGTGCGCTCGCTGACATCTGCATCGCGGGTCTCCCTCTTTCGCACGGAGAGCCTGTTCGCCGGCTGCGCGGGCGTCAAACCGTCAGAGAGCACGGTAGCATCCGCCAGAAATCGCCATCACGAAATCGTGAAAATACGTTTGTCTTCAAGGACTCGCGTGGCGCAAGGCTTCGTCAGCGGGATTCGCCGCGCTAATGGCAAGGATTCGATGAGACCACGCGGGATCGAATCCTAGATTTCGTCGCCAAGGCTTTTTCGGTAAACTTAATTGGCTTTCGACGAAATCCTTCGATCCGTCGACACATCACGCCGGAGGCTTGCGTCCGACTATGAGGTTCCCCATCATTTCTTTAGGCACACTTGCGAGGGCAGGGCGCCAGGGCCGGAGGGGCCAACGAGGAGAGAAGACAGTGACCGACATCATCACCGACATTGCCGAGATCAAGAACGCCATCAACGAGGGCTTCCAAGCCGGAACCGTCGACCATACCAACAGCGCCGAGGAGCTACGCGAGTTCTACGTCATCGGTAACGAGATCGACGACGAGGTCATCCTCGACGCTCTGGCGGAGGCAGTTCGCGACGACACCGCCCCGGTCCTCGTACTGACACTCGGTACGGACACGGTTCAGGTCCAGGTCGACGTTGGGGACGAGGACGACAACGAGACCATGGCTGCGGCCTTCGCGGAGGCGACGCGGGAGATCTCCGAGAGCTGGGGCTACCGGGTAAGGCTGTACCCGGCGGGCAGCACCGAGGAAGGGAACGACATCCTCATCGGCTACCGCGCCCCGCAGGGAGAGTACTGCGCTCACGATGTGGAGGACGTGCAGCGCTTCGGTGTCGAGATCGGTCGCTACCGCGTCGTCACCGAGGACCGTGAAACCGCCTGATCAACGGGAGCGCGGGGTTCCGGCCCCGCGCCGGAGCCGCCTCGCGCCGGGGGCGCCTCGACGACGGGCGACAGCGCAGAGCGACGGCAGATCCGGCTTGGGAGACGAACATGAGGACCGACCGCTACAACGCCCTCCGCCGACGGCTGCGCCTGACGCTGCCCGAGGTTTCGGCCGCCACCGGCTACAGCCTCGGCTACGTCAGTCGCTGGGGGCACTCAGGATCTTCGGCGATCGAACCGCCAGCCGTCGCCATCGAGCGGCTGGCGGTTCTTCTCCGGGCTCAAGCCCTGGATGACCTCGCGTACAGCGACGGGAGAGCAGCTTGATGGTCATCCACGTACACAATTACACCCACTTCCGCGAATTGGGGGCTATTGTGTACGTGGGCGCCTAGTTGGGTCCGCCGCCGTTCCGAGGGCGACGCGGCGGCTCCAGGCTTTGATGTCGGGTGGCTGGTCGATGTTCGGCAGCCGCATGGACACGTACGGTCGGCGGCTGGTCGTCGTGGCAATCGCCGACGGGCGCGACGCCGGGAGGGTGCTCATCGACGAGGGGCTGGCGCAGTCATCGCCAAACCTCGGGGAATCTTTGGTGTTGACGCCCTCGATTCTTGCGATCGCTGATCCGACAAGAATGAGAACTACGCTCCGCCGACGTAGGCAGGATTCGGCTCGACCTCGATCCCGACGGTATGGTACCGCGCCAGCGGGTCTCGACCGTCCCAGTTCGGAGGCATGCGGCTGCCGAGGCGGGCCGCATCGAGAAGTGCCTCTTCCTCGGAAGTGATGATGCAGACCGTCAGGTCGCGGACGAGGACCTCCTTCACCGCGTCCGTGGAGGGGGCGGCCATCTCCATGAGCTGCGCCTGCAAGGCCCTGAACGGCACGGCGTGGTCGTAGCGGATCCTGCCGCCGCCCCGGGGGATGCCCGCAGAGGCGAGCGACCGGTAGCGGGCGGCCTCGAGCTTGTTTCCCCCGCGCTTCTCCCACAGGAAGTGTATGGGTTCGCGCAGCGCCTTCGTCCAAGCAGAGTTCGGCATCCCCTTGTCGCGGACGCGCTGGCAGTACCGGATCGCGTCGCAGATCAGGTCGAGTCGCTGGGCTTCTGATAGGCCGCTCCTGACTGTCATGGGTCCTCCTTCTGTCGAGAGGGCATCTAGTCAGGTGGTGGCGGTCGTCTCGTCCGTGATCTCGGATGTCACGGGCGGATGATGCGGTCGGACCGGGTCACCTCCTTGCGAAGGACAGGCACTAGGCGGCAGGTTGAGTTGGACGTCGTTATGCGGCTGCCTCCGATGCGATGATTCGAGGTCCGAACATGCGGCGTTTCGCCTACACCCGCCGTGCGATCTCGGATCGCTCGATGGTGCACTTCTGCCTCTGACCGATGCCCTGGCCTAGCGCGGTGGATCACCGTCCGAAGCGAGGCGTATCATCCGGGCTGGGTTCGATGCCCAAAGCGATGCGTCGTCGACGGACCAACTCCTCGACGATGGTCTCTTCCGTGAACTCGTCACCCCTGACCCGGTCGACGAAGCGTGGCTTCGGGCCCGTGATCCAGAAAAAGAGCGCGTTGAACCGGGGTATCTCGACCAGCCGTATTTCCCGTTCGCCGGGTTCGTCGCCGATACGATCAGCTATGCTGATGGCTGCCAACAACCCGCGCTTCGTGGCCACGAATTCCATTCGTTCGGCTTGGAATTTGCCGATCAACCCGCGGACGGAAACTCGGGCCACGAGTGCATTCTCCTTCAGGACCCAGAAAACGAATGCGTCCGGGATCCACGCCTTTGGAAACAGATCGCTCTCCTCGTCGCCCTCGGTAACGTAGGAGCGCAGCGCCACCTTCGACTGCGAGTATTCGCCTCGTAACCTGCGGCGTTCAGACCGAAGGCGGCATAACCTTGCGCGGCGATGAATGCCTCTTCTGGTGCTTCTGCCGATGAAACGAGCATCACGGTCACCATACCTTCGCGAAGATCGCTACTCTACCCATTGCACCGCCGTAGGCATGGCACAACGTGTCGTGAGGCATGAGCTCCCCTTCGCCGCCGGTCTCGGGATCGACAACCCAGACCGAGAGACCGTCCGGGTCCACGCTCCAGCCCGAAACGAACACGTAGTGCAGGTGCGCGGCGGAGGCGATCGCTTGACCGGGTCTCGGACGACCGAAGGAACGTACCGCGCGACCTGCGCGGCGACCCGCCCGTGCAGCCGAGCCTCCTCGGCGGCGATGAAGTCCCGCGCCTCGCGATCTTGCGCGCTAAGCTCTGCCAGCCAACGCTCGATGTCTTGCTGGCGTCGGGTACGGACGATCCCGGGCAGGCGCAGCAGCCCGGCGGCCATCCACTCCGGGATCCGCCGTTCGCCGTTCCTCCAGCGCTTCATCATCATCCGGTCGATGCGACCCTGCGACCCTGCGACTCGAGGCCGCCCTTGCCGTCCTGCCGAATGGCGGCGCGGTCCCCCGCGAATTCGATCTCCCAGTCCTTCCGTCCGTCGTAGATCGCCTCGGCAACCGCCGATACGGCGTCGGGATCCGCGCCGTGGCCGTGCGGCCAGTGGCGCTGCAGGAGCGTCAGGTCGTCTTCGGCTGGAGGGGTCTCAGTCATGGTGAGACTCCTCCAGCCGGGCGTCTGATTCCGCAAGCGCGCCGTCACATCGGCACATTCCATGTGTGGTCATGGGAGGCCCGCTGGCGGTGCAAGATGCCGACACCGCGTGATCTGCCGGCGGTGCTCACCGCATGACGGGAGTAATGGGCGCGAACGTCAATCCGCACGGTCTCCGGATGCCCAGAAACGGCGCTCCGCGTCGGCCCGTCGACGGCGTGCCTTGGCGTCGTCCGGCAGCGTGTAATGAGATAGCCTCGTGTAGGACTCGGCAGCATCGAATCCTTGCCGGGTAAGATGCCTGTGAGCCGTTCGCATTAGCCGCTCGTAGACAAAGGCTTCCGGGCCGTCTGGAGCCTTGCGCACAGCCTCAGCCAGACGCCGCACGGCGACGGCCAGTCCTTGAACGACGATCCGCGTTTCGGGCGCGCCGCGGGAACCGGTTGCCCCGGCCTTCGCACGTTCACGCAGCCGTGCCCTGTACCTCCGCTGCTCTTCCGCATGTCTCGTCACCATAGCCCTGTCATCCCGCTCACCGCGTGAGGCATGAGCTTGTCGGATGGGCCTGCAAGAAACGACGGCGACGTGTGGATCAGGGTTTAGGCATAGAGAGACGTTCGGGAGTCAACATGCGTGGCCGCAGCGTTCCGGCCTGGGCCCGCAAGCGCGTCGTCGGGGCGACGCCAGACCGTCCCGGGAACGCGGTCCGCACCGCCCGCTCGATCGCGTCGGCGCCGGGTCCGCCGACGGCGAGGAGGAGGATCGCGGCGTCGGCGAGGGCGGTTCGGATCCCGTCGTCCGTCGCCTCCGGTCGGCCGGCTTCGGCCGAAGCCCGCTTCCGTTCGCGGTGCCTGCGCTGAGCCTCACGGTTGTACGTGGCGCGGTCCTCGACGGACATCTCGCGCACGGATTTCGGTCGGCCTTCTTGGGCAGCTAGCGCCTTGTAGAGTCCGGCCATGGCTGCGGTCTGCTGATCGGTTGTCATCGCGGTGTCTCCCTCGCCGTAGTTCAATCGTGCTCCGCCGACGGAAAACTCACAAGCGATGTTTGACATGTAAAACACGGAATTGTCGGCGCGTAGTGCAGGGCTTCTCACCCGGAAGAGACCCCTCGCGCGAGCGTCGGCCAACGCGCGAGCTGGGATCCCCATTCCCCTCCAGGGGTGGGCTCCCGCGCCGAGCGCATGGAGACCTTCAACCGCGAGCGTCGGCTACTGCGTGGGTACGGGGTCGACGGACATCCGGGGGATGACTGACGCGTAGCGATCGCTCGACGCTTGCGGGAAGGGCGTGTCGCTTATCTCTCCTACGCCTTGACCATACCCCGCGAAGCGGAACGGCTTTCGAGAGACCCTCACGGAGCGGCTGTCGGCTGGCTCGCGCGACGGATCCCAACGGCGCGAGCCGAAGACTCCTAGCCGGGGCGGAATCCTACAGGCGGGGCCATGGTTGACTCATACTTAGTATCGGGCTGGGAAAAAGTTGACGGAGGCCCGGCAGGCAAGCGTTTTCGCGAGGGATTTAATCGCAGATCGCACGGTGAGAGCGCCATTTAATCTCACGTCTCACAGATGACTCAGCTCCTCGGGCGAAGCGGACGGTCAACCATCCGTCGGCGACGGCCGGAAATCCATCGGCGGAGCCCGTCATTGTCTCATACTTAGTATCGTCGGCACAGAAAGTGGACAAAGCCTCGAATGCCCTCCGAAAACGAGGGCCGTTTGATCGCGCATCTCACGGCATGGATTCCAATTTATCGCGTACCTCACGCGAGCCGCTTGCTCCGTGCGGAGTCTGCCCTCAGCATTCAATCAGGGCCGACAAGGCGCGTGCGACCGAATGGGGAATGGAGGCGGACATGGCGATCAGGGCGTTTGGGCGAAAACGCAGAATGACAACGCAGTACGCTCGGCTCGAGAGCGGGGCGGTCGCTTTGGTCGAGGCCGAGGGCGGCGTCGTCGGCAAGCGCGAGAGCGGGCTTTTTATCCCGCGGACCCGCGGATGCCTTAGCGAAGCCTTCGATAGTCAGGAGTCCTTCGCCCACGTTGCGCCGTCCTCGCCCCGACCGGCCGAGATGCTGGATTACATCACCGTGTCAGGCGGCACACGGCTGACCGCGCAGGACTGGGCTATTCACGAGATCCTCCTGTCGTCAGCCTATGACGCCGCGGTCAAGGCTGCGGTCGCCGGGTACGAGCGTGAGATCATTGGGCGGGAGATCCAGGTCGCGATGCGGGACCTGCTGGTTGCCCTCGGTCCGACAGCGCGCCGGAAGCAGGTCCTCAAATCCCTCCGCGCCCTCCGTCGCACAGAGATCTCGTACGGCTTCCCCGGGGGGCGGACGTGCGCAGACGTTCCGATGCTCGTGGGACGGCAAGAGACCCAGGCGGACGCCGATTACGTGACGTTCATGTTGCCCGCGCCCATCTGGCGGCTCCTGACCAGTCAACGTTCATATTCGCAGCTCGAGCTCCGAGCGCTCGCAAGTATGGCGACACGCTACGGGACTTTCCTCTACCGCCATCTCGCTCTGCGCTTCGCCCAGGTGCATTGGAACCCCGACGCGCCGGTCCACGAAATCGAATACACTCCCGAGGAGGCGGCAAGGATCATCGGCTATGACGAGCGGCCCATTGTCATGTCCCGCCTGACAACCGCACTGACGCGCGCCGTGGAGGACCTTGCCGGCAAGCGCGGCGGGCGCGACCGCACGGACATTGAGGAGGCATCCCGGCGCGGCGTTCGCGCATTCGCTGTCGAGTACCTGACGCCTCGCCGCCGGGTCGGAAAGGGGGCTCCCATCATGGCTTATCGCCTGCGGGTGACGATGCGCCCGGACGATCTGCACAAGGCGAAGACAAACGGTATCTCGGCCCACGCCCGCGCGCACATTGGCGCTCCGGACGACCCGTGGCTGCGCGTCGACTCACATGTCTGGAACAGGGCTCAGATGCTGGCGTGGAAGCACAAGCGCGTTGCGATGGCCCCGTACCTGTTTCGGGCTTGGCTCGTCGCTCTTCAGGAGGCGTTGACAGAGATCCCGCTTACGCCGGAGGTGAACCGCCGGATGTGCCGCGGATCCAAGCTGCTCCGCCTGATCCGCGCAGAGGGCCCGCATCGCGCGGCGTATTCTTGGGCGATGGAAGAGATCGAGGAGCCCGACCTTCTCGCTCTTCCAGATATCATCGGCATCCACGAAGCTGGCGATATCGAGAAGGCGGCGGAGGTCGCCAGGCAGCAGCGGGTAGCGGACTACAAGAACCCGGACCGCAAAAGGCGCATGAAGCCGCTCCCGAAAGGTCCAACGCGAGCTGAGCAGCGTACCGCTCGGGTGGAAAAAGCGGCGGCAATCGTCGCAGACAGAATCGCTCGGTTCGAAGGCGCGAACGTCATCGAGTTCGACGTCCGTCTCGGTCGACTGTCGGATGCGAAGATCGCCGCGGAGGAGCTCAAACGATACGCATGGCCCGGCACCAAGCGCCTCGAGATCCGGCTCTCGTACCGGTGCGACGACGACATGCGGACGGTGTCGCTCGGCTGGTACGCCGCAACGACGGAGTTCCTCGAGCGCCTGTTGCACTTGAGCCCTTACGACTTGGCGGGATACCGCCCGCTCTTCGACGAGTCAGCGGTTGAGCCGGCTCCGCAACCGACGCGGCCCCGGCGCCCGGCGTTCTTGCCTGGGAGCGAACCGGCTGCACGGACTCAGCCGGAACCTGGCATCACCGACATTAAGTATCCCACCCCGGGGGCCATCAGCGCGCCAGACGAAGATTGCCCCTTCTGACGATCGCTCCTCGTTAACCCTGCCGGCGTCCCCGACCGGCAGGGTCCTCGACGCCGCGCCGTCGGCCCGCTACCTGTTACCGACGCAACCGGAGACCGACATGCACAAGGACACCATCTCGATACGTAGCTGACCCGTCAGCCGCCACCGCACTTCCGCGGTGTGCAGTATCTTGAGAGGAGATCCGCATGTCGCACGGCGACGATTCCCGCCCAATCCCGTTCCCTCAGCGCCGCCAGCTCGACATCCGCGCGTTGGCTGACCGCACTGCTTTGTACGATGCCGAAGAAAGCGGACCCAGGCCGCGGCTGACGGACGACTGCCCGGTGCTGCGGCGCTGGAGCATCGCGCCGGTCGGCGGATGCCCATGCATCCTGGGCATTGATGACGGCGGCCACATCATGTCGATCGAGATCGAGGCTTACGCGACAGACGGCACGTGGGCGCGTCGCCTCGACGGCAGCTATGTTCGGCTACAAGAGCCGTGGCCGCTCCCGCTCCCTCCAGAGGCCGGACGATGAGCCGGACGCCGATGACGGCTCGCGAACGAGCTGACGTGAGGCGAACGCTCGCGCGTTACGAGAGCCTCTGCTCTGACCTCCGGGAGACCCTTCAGCACGGATGGCCGTCACCGGATCTGCTCGAATCCATGGGAGCGCCGCTCATCGACCTCTACCGGTTCGGCACCCGTGGAGTGGTCAACATGGAGGGGGAGGTCGGTGACCACCCGTTGCTGGGAACTGGATGGACGAAAACGTCACCTCTACTGGCGCTCTCCGTCAGGGCGGGCGTCGGGCGCACCCAGTCGCGCTGGTACCGCCTCGGCACTCCTCTCCAGTCCGTAGCCGACGCGCTCGGCGCCCGCATTGTGGAGGGCTCGAAATGAAGCCGTTCGACATCACGGATGAGCAGCGCGCTCGGCTCCTGGCCGACGCAGATCGCTACGAGCTGATCTCGCGCGCGATCCGGGAGATCGCAGGTTTCGGACGACCGTCTGACGCTGTCCTCGCGTCCGCGCCGGTGATCGATGAATGGCGATTCGAGCCGCGCGTGGACAACGAGATCGTCGGCGCTTGGCAGTCGGCAGGAAGGCCGGAACTCATCACTGGTCGGACAGGGCGCGTCCTTCTCAATACGCGGGACCTCACATTCGTGCTTACCGAGCAGGGCTGGTACCGCCTCGGAGTGCCGGACGTGTCTGGGGTCAAGACAACGGCATTACCGCGATGATCGACATACGACCACGCATACGCGCGCGCTGACGGCATCCGGTCTCTCTCCGGGTGCATCGACACCCTGTGAAAAGGAGACATCCTGATGTCCGATAATATCCATACCGATGATCCGGCGGGCCTGCGCGAGCGGTTCCCTGAGATGCTCCAGCAGGCATTTGATGTCTCGACGCCTCCGGGCTGGATGCCGCTGGTCGCTCGCCTGCTCGAGCGCATCGACGCCACGCTCGCACCGGAGGATCGTGGGTCCTTCCGGGTTTCGCAGATCAAGGAAAAGTTCGGCGGACTTCGCTGCTACCACAACGGCGGTGAGGACATCGAGGAAATGGTCGACGCCGCCGACGAGGAGGCGCAGCGGACGTGCGAGGTCTGCGGAGCCCCTGGGCGCAAGCGCACGGGCGGCTGGATCGCTGTGCGCTGCGACGAACACTCGGAGGTCTGACGATGCGTATTTGGATCCTGTCCGACCTTCATATCGGCGCCGGCGGCATGGATCTCGTGATCCCGGAGGCAGACGTATGCGTCTGCGCCGGCGACGTGACCGACCCGGTGCTCGGTTCGATGCGCTGGCTGAGCCAGTGCATCGGGTACCATATGCCCGTCATCTTCGTCGCGGGGAATCACGAGTTCTACGGGAACTCCGTCGCGCACGGCCGCGCGATGGCGCACGCTCATCCCGTCGATGGCGTGCATTTGCTCGACGACAGCAGCGTTGTCCTCGACGAGGTGCGCTTCGTAGGGGCGACACTCTGGACCGATTACGCGCTGAACGTGGCGGGCAAGGTCGGCCGCGAGGCGGATCTGGAGATCGGACATTCGATGGACATCGCTGAGCGGCTGCTTGCGGATCACTACGCCGTACGCGTCGGTGACGGGGGAGGCCTGGTCCGCCGTTGGACGCCGAATGACGCGCGAGCGATGCACCAGCGGAGCAGGACGTATATTGAAGAGGCGCTCGCCACGCCATTTGAAGGACCCACAGTCGTCGTGACGCACCACGCACCGCATCCGCGCAGCGTGTCGTCCGAGTTCCATGAGAGCCTACTGAACCCTGCTTTCGTTTCGGATCTTACCCCGGTGATCGAAGTGGGTCGGCCCGACCTGTGGGTGCACGGTCACGTCCATTCGGCGCACGACTATAGGGTCTCTGACACCCGGGTCGTCTGCAATCCTCGGGGCTACTCGCACGAGAGGTCCGACTGGGATCCCGGACTCGTCGTCGAGTTGGATCGTCACTCGGGGGGAGGATCCCGATGACCCGCCGGGTTTCCTGCAACTCGAAGCAGGAAAGGGAGTCTCGCGCTGAACGTCAGGCTTTGCTCGATGATGCCAGAGAGCGGGCGCGTCGGCTGATCGAGGAGAGCCGGGCGCAGAGGCAGCGGGATATCGAGGGCTGGACGTCCGTCGGTGAGCTGGCGGACCGGATCACTGCCGCCGTCGACGAGGCGCGCCGGGGGCCGGCAATGTCGGTGGAGGAAGCGCTTGCGATGATCGACGGCTTTGGCGAGACGAGACACTAGGGCCGCTGGAGCCGGGCCTCCGCCCGGGCGCAGCCCTCCTTGATCAGGCGATCCCACTCCTCCAGCATCATCGCTTTCGCCGGGAGGGCCGGATCTTGGTCATATACGGTCTCGTCGAGGCCCTCGCGGCCCTCGTCTGCCCGGGTGATCATCGGCACGGCGTCCTTGCCGAGGCCGAGGATAGTCGCCCGCGGTCGCATGTGCGTCACAAACGCCCGCCGCAGATCGTGCGTCGCCGCCCACGGCGCGGACTCCAAGGGGCCGCCGGGCGCGCGCAGTTCCTCCATCACCTCGTTCAGCATCCGTTCGGACATGTGACCCGTGCCAGGGTCTTCTTTCCGTCGCAGACGCTGCTGAGGGAAAAGCCAGACGTTGCCAGATCGGCCGTATGCCTGCGCCGTCCGGACTGCACTGGCGGCGAGGTCCGGAAGCGGCAGGACGCGATACTTCTTTGACTTATCCGGTCCGATTTTCCAGATCATCCCGTAGGTTGGGTGGTCCAAGAAGGCCCGACGTCGGGCACGCACGATGGTCATCCGCCGCTGCCCCGTCATCATCTGGAGCAGGACAGCAAGCCGCGCAGCGTGATTCCTCGCTGCCTCCAGCCCGATGACCAGCATACCGAGTTCCTCGAGCGTCAGTGCTCGCGGAGCCTCGGACTCATCCGGCTCGTCATACGCGCTGACGGACGACATCGGAGCGCGTTTCAGTTCAGTCGAGGGGTTCTGGGTCAGTCCTGTGATCTCGGAGTTCTCGACGGCCCAGCCGAACACCGCCTTCATAGCTGCGACCGACAACCGCGCCTGGTTCGAGTTCGACACCTGCTTCCCGTCCACGTTGCCGCGTCCGAGGACGGAGTTCCGGACGAGCCTGAGGTCGTGCGTGGTGATCAGCGTCACTGGGCGCCCGGCGATCGCCTTGAAGTCCGCCTCAAGTGGCGAGCCTGGGACCGCACCGAGGGCGGAGCGGTAGCCTCGATGTGTGTCTGGCGAACGGTGGCCCTTGCACCAAGCGAGGTAGGCGTCGCGCATGCCTTCCCACCTCATGACGGTTCCCGACGCGGCCGCCGCCTGGGCTGTCGAGGCGTCGACGGAGCGGTGGGCGACGGACGCCTTGAGCATTGCTGAAGGGTCGTTGCCCTCGGTGAGCATGCCACGAGCGCGAGCGACCAAATTGCGCAGCTCCGGGATATCCGCCGCGCCGAATGCCGACAGCGGGCCGATGGCAATCTTTTTGGCTCGCGTGATCAGGTACCAAGCCGCGGCTCCCGACTGCACGCGGATCGCGAGGCCGGGCATCGTCGCGTCCCGGTAGATCTCGCTTTCGCCGTCGCTGGCGGTGCGGACCGCTTTACGGATGGTGTTGCCGTCAAGGATCTCAGTGGGCATTAGCGTGACCTGCGAAACGGATAGCGTGACCTGACGGTTAGCACCATGGGCGTTTCAGGTCACGCCTAGGTCACCGCCAAAAAAGTTTACCGTTGCAGGCAGGCCCGAGAATATCTCTATACACTCGGTATATTAGGGCATTTAAGGCGACGCGAGGGTAGAGCTGAACCCTACTGACACCCCTTACCAGCTATCTCTTAATCAGCGGGTCGTAGGTTCGAACCCTACATCACCCACCAAATCTTCTTTCCAAACATCTCTCAAGCCAGCAACGACCTTCCGGGCTTACCGGGGGCGCTTGTCGGTATGGGCGCAACGAAGGTCGTTCTAGCGCGATCTCCGCCGCTGGCTGCGCATGGTGCAAGCCGCTACCGGGTGTCCTGCGCTGCGATCGGCATTGGTTCGCAGCCTTTGGCGGATCTGCCGGCGCAAGACGCGGCAGCGTCGACCGTCCGCCACGGTCTAACGCTTCCGCTCCGCCGCGCCTGGCATCACCGCGCAGGCGTCGTCGCGATCACCACCGACGACAGGATATGCGCCTTCATGATCGCCTCGGCCCATTGGGCGTCGCCGAGGGAGAGGGCGGCGACGATCTCGCGGTGGTCGCTGCAGCTGCGCCGGATCTGGTCCGGCGAGAACTTGCGGTAGGTCCGCATGATCAGCGCCAGATCGATCATCGGCGCCGCGACGCTCAGAAGGTGTTCGTTTCCCGACAGTTCCAGCAGGCGGACATGGAAGGCGGTATTGGCTTGCGAGAAGGTCTGCAGGAAATCGCTTTCGCTGCCCGCGAGCAGATCCTCCATGGCGCCGCACATGGCCTCTAGGCCACGGATATCGGACGCCGTGACCCGCCGGACCGCCAGCGCGCAGCCATAGCTCTCCAGAACCGCCCTTGTGCCGAACAGGCCGGCAACCTTGTCGCCGTCCCAGGACGCGACGGTGGCGCTGGAGCGCGCCTTGGTGACGGCGAAACCTTCCGCGGCCAGCCGCCGGATGGCCTCGCGGACTGGCGTCCGGCTGAGGCCCGACAGCCGCGCCAGTTCCTCCTCCGCCAGGCGAGATCCCTCCGGGAAGCGATTGGAAACAATACCGTCCCGAATGAACCGGTAGGCTTCGTCGGCCGCGCCGAGGGTCTCGTTCTCCGCCATCAATTCCGCTTTCTGTATACAAGGATTTGCGTCATGCCGCGTTATATGCCTTTTTGATAGCCTGTTGTATCCAGGAGGAGCAGGCCGCCCATGTCGTCCAGTCTCAAATCCATTCTCGCCGAGCCCGGCTGCGTCGTCGCCCCCGGCATCTACGACATGATCTCGACCCATCTCGCGATCAGCGCCAAGGCGAGAATACTCTACATGACCGGATACGGGACCGTGGCATCGCATCTCGGCATTCCGGACGCCGGGCTGGCCTCCTTCCGCGACATGGTCGACCGGGTCGCCGTGATGGGCCGCGCCGCGCGGGAGGCGGGCATTCCGCTCGTGGCCGATGGCGACACCGGCTATGGCGGCCTCCTGAACGTCGACATGACGGTGAAGGAATACGAGCGGGCCGGGGCGTCGGCGATCCAGCTCGAGGACCAGGTGTTTCCCAAGAAGTGCGGCCACACGCCCAACCGGCCGGTGGTGCCGAAGCAGGAGATGGCCGACAAGATCCGTGTCGCGGTGGAGGCCCGCCAGAGCGACGACTTCCTGATCATCGCCCGCACCGATGCGCGCTCCGATCAGGGGCTCGACGAGGCGCTGGACCGCATGGCCGCCTATGACGCGGCGGGGGCGGACATCCTGTTCGTCGAATCGCCGGAGAGCGAGGACGAGCTGCGGCTGATCGGCGAGCGGTTCCCGCACAAGCCGCTGGTCGCCAACATGGTCGAAGGCGGTCGCACGCCGGTGCTCGACGCCCGGCGCCTCGGCGAACTCGGCTTCAGCCTCGCCATTTTCCCGGCCATCGGTTTCCTGTCCACCGCCAAGGCCCTGGAGCGGGCCTATGGCGACCTCGTCGCGACCGGCGCCTCGGCCGGCAAGGACGATCTCTACAGCTTCGAAAAGTTCAATCGGATGATCGGCTTCGAGCGGGTCTGGGATTTCGACAAGCGTCACGCCCGCGACTGAGGAGGCGCGGGCGGCCCGGCAGATCGCCTGCCGGGCCCGGCCATGCTTCAGCGCGTGCGGGCGGCGGCGACGGCGCGTTTCATGTCGGCCGGGTCGACGACGCCGGGGAAGAGCACCGTGCCGACCAGATAGGCCGGCGTGCCCATCAGCCCGAAACCCTCGGCCTGCTGGTTGTTGCGCTGGAGGATGCCCTCGATGCGTGCCCGGTCGGCCTCATAGGCCCGCTTCAGGGCTGCGACGTCGAAGCCGGCCCGGGCGAGGATGTCCTCGACCTGGTCGGGCGTCAGGTGTCCGGGCGTCGCCATCAGCGCGGCTTGTGCCTTGGGGTAGTGCTTGCCGGCAGCCAGGGTCAGCCGGGCGGCCAGCACCGAGGCCGGGCCAAAGACTGGCCAGTCCTTCATGACGTGGCGAATGTTGCCGTCCTCGCGCACGAGGCGGGCGACGTCGGGATGCGCCTTCTTGCAGTAGGGGCACTGGTAGTCGAAGAATTCGGCGATGGTCACGTCGCCCTTCGGATTGCCGAGGACCGGGATCTGAGGGTCGAACAGCACCGCCTCCGGCGACATCGGGTCGGCCAGCGCCGCGTTCGCTGCGCGCGGCAACAGCGAGACCGTGCCGGTGGCGAGGAGCGCCGCCATCAGATGGCGGCGGTCGAGGCTGGGACGGGTCATGCGGCAGGGTCCCTGTCGGTGTCGGCGACCTGCGGTGCGGACTCGGGGCCGAGCACCACGACGCGGGTCTTGGGCGGCACGCGCCGGTTCAGGTCGATGACGTCCTGGTTGAGCATGCGGATGCAGCCCGACGACACGGCCTTGCCGATCGACCATTCCTGGTTGGTGCCGTGGATGCGGTAGAGCGTGTCGCGGCCGTCCTTGAAGAGATAGAGCGCGCGGGCGCCAAGCGGGTTCTCGATGCCGCCCTTCATGCCGTTGCGCAGCTCGCCGCCGTATTTCTCCGGCTCGCGCTTGATCATGTCCTGGGTCGGGGTCCAGCGCGGCCAGGCCGCCTTGCGCTGGATCAGCGCCTCGCCGGTGAATTCCAGCCCCGCCTTGCCGACACCGACGCCGTAGCGCATCGCCTTGCCGTTCTCCATGACGAGATACAGGAAGCGCTGATACGGATCGACGACGACCGTGCCCGCCGGCTCGCGGGTGTCGTAATCGACGATCTGGCGAATGTTGCGGGATTCCATCGCGGTGGGGGCAACGGCGGGAATCTGCCAGCCATCGTCCAGCACCGGCCCGTACATCTCGGCAACGCGCGGATCGACCGGCGGCTTGGGCTGGGCGTAGGCGAGCTGCTGGGTCGGTTCGCCGCTGGTGGAGCAGGCGCCCAGCGCCAGTCCGAGGAGGGCAATCGCGACGGCGCGGGGGACGGTTTGGATCATGCGGTCTGTTCCTGAAATGCTGTAAGGCGTAGGGCGCCTCGTCAGACCGGGTGGTCGGTCGCCAAGCTTAAGGCAGCCTTAAGCTGGATCGGCAGGATCGCCGCCGTGGCAGAACCGCAACGGAGCAGGCATGCGCATTCTGATCGTCGAGGACGACGAGATCCTGGGGAACGGCCTGAAGGTCGGACTGGGAATGAGCGGATTCACCTCCGACCTCACCGATTGCTGCCGCGATGCGGAGGCGGCGCTGGCCGTCGGAGGCTTCGACGCCGTGGTGCTCGACGTGATGCTGCCGGACGGATCGGGCCATGACATTCTCGCGGCCATGCGCCAGCGCGGCGACACCACGCCGGTGCTGCTCCTGACCGCGCTCGATGCGCTGCCGGACCGGATCCGCGGTCTCGACGGCGGCGCCGACGATCATCTGGGCAAGCCCTTCGCGCTGGACGAGGTGGCGGCACGGCTGCGGGCGCTGATCCGCCGGGGGACCACACGCGCCGAGCCCTTCCTCGAATGGGAGGGGGTGCGGGTGGATCCGGCCGCCATGGTGGCGACGCAGGACGGCGTGGAGATCCGCCTGTCGCGGCGCGAATTCGCCGTCCTCCACGCGCTGATCCAGCATCCCGGCGCGATCCTGTCGCGCAGCCAGCTCGAGGACAAGCTCTACGGCTTCGACGAGGGCGTCGAGAGCAACGCCGTGGAGGTGCATGTCCACAAGCTGCGCGCCAAGTTCGGCAGCCGTTTCATCGAGACGCTGCGCGGGGTCGGCTACCGGTTGCGCAGGGCCGATTCATGAGGGCGTCGCTGAAGGGCCGGCTGTTCGTCCTGCTTCTGGTCTCCACCGGATTCATCTGGCTGTCGGCGACGGCCTGGATCTACGCCAGCACGCGGGCGGAGGTGGAAGAGGTGCTCGACGCCCGGCTGATGGAGGCGGCGCGCATGGTGTCCTCGCTGGTCGGCAGCCGGCAGATCGACATGGCCGCCGCCGCCGAGTTGGGAACCTCGGACCTGCCCGCCTTCACCCAGGCCGGGCAGAGCTACGAACGGCAATTGTCGTGCCAGATCTGGTCGCTGTCCGGCTCGCTGCTCGGCCGGTCGGACGGCGCCCCGCAGCAGCGGCTGTCGGACCATGGATCGGGCTTCGCGGAGCGGCAGATCGATGGCGAGACCTGGCGCGTCTTCGCCGTGCGCAGCGCCGAGACAGGGGTGGAGGTGCTGGTCGGCGACAGTCTGGAAGTGCGGGCGCGGCTGGTGCGTGACATGGTGACGGGCCTGCTCCTGCCGATGATCCTGATCGCGCCGGCGCTGGCGCTGATCATCTGGTTCGCCGTGCAGCGTGGCATGCGCCCGCTTGACGAACTGGCCGGCACTCTGGCCGAGCGCAGCGCCGACGAACTGCATCCGCTTCCGGCAGAAGGAACCGTGACGGAAATCCGCCCGATGGTGGGCGCGCTCAACGGGCTGTTCGACCGGGTGGGCCGGGCCCGCCGCAGCGAGCGGCAGTTCCTTGCCTATGCCGCCCACGAATTGCGCACGCCGCTGGCCGGGCTCAAGACCCAGGCCGAGATCGCCACGCGCAGCCCGGATGCGGCGGTGCGCGACGTTGCGCTGACGCAGATAACCACCGCCGTCGACCGGACGTCGCGGCTGGTGCAGCAGCTTCTGGCAAGTGCCGAGGCGGAATGCGTCGATGTCGACGGTGCGCCGAAGCCGGTGGGGCTGCGCGACATGCTTGCCGATCTCCTGACCGATCAGGCGGCACGGCTGACGGCGAAGGGCGGGCGGCTCGATCTCGATGCGTCGCTTTCGGACATCCAGATATCGGCGAATCCGACCTTGCTCGCGCTCGCCCTGCGCAATCTGGTGGAGAACGCGGTCAACCATTCGCCCGAGGGAGGGACGGTCCGTATCGCGCTGAGGGGCGAGGTGATCCTCGTCGAGGACGAGGGGCCCGGCCTGCCGGAGGACGAACTCGCCCGTGCGACCGAACGCTTCTTTCGTGGCCGGAACCGCGTCTCCGTCGGATCGGGACTGGGGCTCAGCATCGTCGCGCAATGTGCCGAGCGGCTCGGCGGTACGCTGTCACTGGCCAATCGCGACGAAGGAGGCCTGCGCGCCACCCTCGGCGTTCCAGGCCTCGCCGCCTGATTGCGGCCGGTCGTGCGGTGCGGTCAGTGGGGCCGGGCGGCGCCCTGGTTGCGGCGGAGGCGGATGGCATGACGAATGCTGTCGAGAAGGGCACTGTCGACGAGCGGCTTTTCCAGAAGCTGCATGACGCCGGCCTTCCGGGCGCGGCGACGCAGGGTTTCGGTGGCATGGCCGGTGATCAGGATGATGGGCAGCGTCAGCCCTTTCGCCCGCAGGGCATCGAGCACGTCGAGGCCGTCCATGCCGGGCATCTGGTAGTCGAGGACGAGGCAGCAGGCGGCGCCGAGATCGTCGTGCAGCAGCAATTCCTCGCCGGTGCCGCAGAGGCTCACGGAGAGATCGTCCAGTTCCAGCGCGAATTTGAGGGATTCACGCACTGCCAGATCGTCGTCGACCAGAAGGATCAACCGCTTTTCTTTCCTCATGCGAGGTGCTCCGGCACCGTCATCGGCCACCGCCCCCTGCCACGCCATTCGATCCATTAGCCAAACGCTCGACGCGCTTGCCTTGATCTCGCGCAAGAGGGCGGCAAGGCTTGCGGTGGCGGGCCGTGCTTGATCGACCGCAAGGCACGGATCGTGCTTGATCGACCGCAAGGCACGGATGCGGTCGCCCGCTACAGCTCGTGCATGCGAAAAGAGGGCGTTGCCGTGATCGTCACCCTGACCATGAACCCCGCGCTCGACCTGACGACCTCGGTCGACCGGCTGCTGCCCGAGGCCAAGCTGCGCTGCGGGCCGGCGCGCCTCGATCCGGGCGGCGGCGGGGTCAATGTCGCCCGGGTGATCGGTGCGCTGGGCGGCGGGTCCCGCGCGATTCTCACCGCCGGCGGGACCATGGGGCAAGCGTACAGGGAGCGCCTCGCCGGCGAGGGGCTGGAGACCCGGGCCATCGCCATTGCCGGCGAAACCCGGCTGAACATCACCCTCGCGGAAACCGACACGACCGCCCAGTACCGGCTCGTCATGCCGGGACCCGAGCTTGGCGAAGCCGAATGGCGAGCCTGTCTCGACGCGGTTGATGCCGATCTGGTGCCCGGCGGTTTCGTCGTGGCCAGTGGCAGCCTGCCGCCGGGCGTGCCGACCGATTTCTATGCGCGCGTCGCGTCGCAGGCGAAACGACGCGGCGCCCGCTGCGTGGTCGACACGTCGGGTGCGGCGCTGGCTGCGGCCCTGTCGGAAGGCGTGTTCCTCGCCAAGCCGAACCAGCGCGAGTTCTGCGAACTGACGGGCGTGGCGCCTGCCGACCGGCAGGGACAGGAACAGGCGGCCCTCGACATGGTCCGGCGGGGAGCGGCCGAGATCGTCGCCCTGACCCTCGGGTCCGAAGGTGCCGTCATCGCCTCGGCGTCGGGCCTCCTGCGGATCCCGCCCGTCAGCGTGGAGCCGCAGAGCGCAGTCGGGGCCGGTGACAGTTTCGTCGGCGCCTTCGTGCTCGCGCTTTCGCAGGGCCGGCCGCTGGCAAACGCCGCCTGCCTCGCTTCCGCCGCCGGCGTGGCGGCGCTACTGACTCCGGGAACGGAGCTCTGCCGCGAGGCGGACGTGCGGCGGATCGACCGCGAACTCGCCGCCCGCATGGGGCTCAAGACGCCGGACGACGCGCGCCAGCGCGTGCCCTCAGCGAAGTGATCGGTGCAGGCTGCGGCCAATTGCAAGCGGCCGGGATAATCCCGCAACTTGACCACGGGGCCGGCACGGTGGAAGTGTCGGACATCGACGAGGGATACAACCTCCAGCACCTGCCGGCCGCGATCTGTCCATGGAATCCGATATCGAGCCAGAACCGCGGATCACCTGCGGGAACGCGGAGAATGCCCTGCGGGCGCTCCAGGCGGCGGGCGTCGGCACGTGGCGGTTCGATCCGGTTGCCGGCACCATCAGCCTCTCGCAGATTGCCGCCGAGCGCTTCAAGACCGGCGTCGACGTCCAGCCGTTGACGGCGCTTCTGGCCCGTCTCCACCCCGAGGACCGCGCCATTGCCGAGCAGGCGTTCGGCGCTGCCGTGCCCTTCGGCATCGACATCGACGTGCGATCGATGGCGGCGAGCGGCAGGGAGGAATGGCTGCGGCTGCGCGGCCGCGCCATCGAGGAGGTGGGCGGAGGCTCCGCGATCCATGGCGTCCTCGCCGACATCACCTCGCGCAAGGCGGCCGAGAACGCCAACAACCGTCTCGCGGCGATCGTCGCCTCGGCGGACGTGGCGATCATCGGCAAGTCGCTGGACGGCCTCGTCACCGACTGGAATCGCGGCGCGGAGGCGATCTTCGGTTACAGCGCGGCGCAGATCGTCGGCCAGCCGATCACCATGCTCTTGCCCGAGGGACAGGAGGACGAGGAACGCGTCTTCATGGAGCGGCTACACCGCGGCGAGCGGGTCGAGCATTTCGAGACCCGGCGGCGCCGCGCCGACGGGCAGATCATCGACGTCTCGCTCACCGTCTCGCCGGTGTGGGACGCGGCCGGCCGCCTGGTCGGCGCCTCGAAGGTGGCGCGCGACATCACCACCACCCGCCGCGCTTTGACCGAGCTGGCCGAGCGCGAGGCCCGCCTGCAACTGGTGCTCGACACAGTGCCCGATGCGATGATCGTCATCGATACGGCCGGCATCATGCAGTCCTTCAGCGCCACCGCCGAGCGGCTGTTCGGCCATCGGCCCGACGAGGTCATCGGCCGCAACATCAGCATGCTGATGCCGTCGCCCTATCGCGAGCAGCACGACCAGTATCTCGCCCGATACCTCGCCACCGGGGAGCGGCGGATCATCGGCATCGGCCGGGTCGTCGTCGGCGCCCGCAAGGACGGCTCGACCTTTCCCATGGAATTGTCGGTCGGCGAGATGCAGAGCGGCGAGAACCGCCTGTTCACCGGCTTCGTGCGCGACCTGACCGAACGCCAGAACACCCAGCGGCGCCTGCAGGAGCTGCAGGCGGAGGTCATCCACATGTCGCGCTATACCGCCCTCGGCGAGATGGCCTCGACGCTGGCGCACGAGCTGAACCAGCCGCTGACGGCGGCGGCGAACTACCTGAAGGGTGCGCGCCGGCTGCTCGACGGCGGCGATGCCGACAACCTGCCCACCGTGCGCGACGCCATCGACCGCGCCGCGGACCAGGCGCTGCGGGCCGGGCAGATCATCCGCCGGCTGCGGGATTTCGTGGCGCGGCGCGAAAGCGAGCGGCGGATCGAGAACCTGCCGACGCTGATCGAGGAGGCCAGCGCGCTGGCGCTGGTGGGGGCGAAGGAGACCGGCGTGCGGGTGTCCTTCGACTTCGCACCGGCAGCTGCGCTGGTGCTGGCCGACAAGGTGCAGGTGCAGCAGGTTCTCCTGAACCTCATCCGCAATGCGGTGGAGGCGATGCAGGAGACGCCGCGCCGCGAACTGGTCGTCGTCACGTCGCTCGGCGAGGACGAGATGGTGCGGGTGGACGTGACCGACACGGGCACGGGGATCGCCGCGGATGTGGCCGAGCATCTCTTCCAGCCCTTCGTGACCAGCAAGGCGCAGGGAATGGGCGTCGGCCTGTCGATCTCGCGCACCATCATCGAGGCGCATGGCGGGCATCTGTGGGCCGAGCCGAACCCGGACGGCGGCACGATCTTCCGGCTCACCCTGCGCAGCGCCCGGATGAAGGAGGCCGAGGATGGCGAGTAATGCCGTCGTGCACGTCATCGACGACGATGCGGATGTGCGCCAGTCGCTGGCCTTCCTGCTGGCGACGGCCGGGCTGGCGGTGCGTGTCTACGATTCGGCGACCGCCTTCCTTGCCTCACTGGAGGGACTGCAGCCCGGCTGCATCGTCAGCGACGTGCGCATGCCGGGGATCGACGGGTTGGAGCTGCAACGCCGGCTGAAGGGGCTCGGCGTGATGCTGCCGGTGGTCATCATGACCGGCCATGCCGACGTGCCGCTGGCCGTGCAGGCGATGAAGGAGGGCGCCGTCGACCTGGTCGAGAAGCCCTTCGACGACGAGATCCTGCTCGAAGCGATCCACACAGCGCTGGAACGCTGCAACCACCAGGGGGGACCGGACGGCGACACCGCCCGGATACAGGGGCGCCTCCAGTCGTTGTCGCCGCGTGAGCGGCAGGTGCTGGACGGGCTGCTCGCCGGCCATCCCAACAAGACCATCGCCTATGATCTCGGGCTCAGCCCGCGCACGGTGGAGGTCCACCGGGCCAACGTGATGACTAAAATGGAAGCCGCCAGCCTGTCCGAGTTGGTGCGGATGGCGGTGCGCGCCGGCGCGTTGGCGGACGGGTAGGGCGTATCCGATGCGCCGCTCGCACCATCCGCCGGCCGGCCGGTATGGGCGACGGCGATCCATCGCGCGATCTGTGCACGGCGCGTCACCATTGCGGAGCGCACTCGCGCCCTTCATCTGGACGCCATGAAGGGCGGCGAGAACCCGTTTGCCGGGCTGCATCTGGCGCAGCCGGACCGGTGCCGGGCAAGCGCCGCTCGCGAAAGGACTGAACCATGCGTATCACGATGATCGGCGCCGGCTATGTCGGCCTCGTCTCGGGGGCCTGCTTTGCTGATTTCGGCCATGAGGTCGTCTGCGTCGACCGCGATCCGGCGCGGCTCGAACTGCTGGAACTCGGGCGCATGCCGATCTACGAGCCGGGGCTGGACGAGCTGGTGGCGCGCAATGCGGTGCAGAAGCGGCTGCGCTTTTCCAGCGATCTTGCTGCTTCGGTCGCGGCCTCCGACGTCGTGTTCATTGCCGTCGGCACGCCCTCGCGGCGCGGCGACGGCCATGCCGACCTCTCCTATGTCTATGGCGCGGCGGCCGAGATCGGCCGGGCGCTCGACGGCTTCACCATCGTCGTCACCAAGTCCACCGTGCCGGTCGGCACCGGCGACGAGGTGGAGCGGATCATCCGCGAGGTGAACCCGGACGCCGACGTCGCCGTCGTCTCCAATCCGGAATTCCTGCGCGAAGGCTCGGCCATCGAGGATTTCAAGCGGCCCGACCGGGTGCTCATCGGCACCGAGGACGAGACGGCGAAGGCGATGATGTCGGAGGTTTACCGGCCGCTGTCGCTGAACGCCGCGCCGGTCTATTTCACCTCGCGCCGCACCGCCGAGCTGACGAAATACGCCGCCAACGCCTTTCTCGCCATGAAGATCACCTTCATCAACGAGATCGCCGATCTGTGCGAAAAGCTCGACGCCGACGTCCAGGACGTGGCGCGCGGCATCGGCATGGACGGGCGGATCGGCTCGAAATTCCTGCATGCGGGGCCGGGCTATGGCGGCTCGTGCTTTCCCAAGGACACGCTGGCGCTGGTCAAGACCGCCCAGGATGCCGAAAGCCCGGTACGGCTGATCGAGACGACGGTGTCGATCAACGACCAGCGCAAGCGCTCGATGGCGCGCAAGATCGTTCAGGCCTGCGGCGGAACGGTGCGCGGCAAGACGATCGCGGTCTTGGGCCTGACCTTCAAGCCGAACACCGACGACATGCGTGATGCGCCGTCGATCTCGATCATCCAGGCGCTGCAGGATGGCGGCGCCAGGGTGGTGGCCTATGATCCGGTCGGCATGGAGCAGGCCCGCGCGGTACTCGACGACGTCACCTTCGCGCAAGGGATCTACCAGGCGGCCGAGGGCGCCGATGCGCTGGCGATCGTGACGGAATGGAACGAGTTCCGCTCGCTCGACCTGGCGCGGCTGAAAGCACTGATGACCAGCCCGGTGATGGTCGACCTGCGCAACGTCTACAACAGGGAGACGGTGACCCGCGCCGGCTTCAGCTATGCGGGCGTCGGACGTCCGCGCGGGAGCGATGCGGATGCGTCGGTCCCGTCCGCCGAAGCCCGCGCCGTTTGACACGCGACCCCGCAGCGATGGATAGCCCTTCGGCAAGACCACGCCACCCGGCCGGACCGGCCGGGGCTATCGCGACCGGAGGTGCCGCTTTGCGCCAGGACGAATCGGACCAAGGCACGATCGCCGTCATCGGGCTGGGCTATGTCGGCCTGCCGCTGGCGGTGGAGTTTGCCCGGCAGCGCAGGGTTCTGGGCTTCGACATCAGGGCCGCGCGGATCGCCGAGCTGCAGGATGGCTGCGACGCGACGCTGGAGGTCGATCCGGCCGATCTGCAGGCAACGGCGGCCAATCTCGCCTTTTCGAGCGATCCGGAGGTCCTGTCGGCCTGCAGCATCTTCATCGTGACGGTGCCGACGCCCATCGACAAGGCCAACCGTCCCGATCTCGGGCCGCTGATCCGGGCGACGGAATCGGTCGGCCGGGCGCTCTCGGCCGGCGCGCTGGTGATCTACGAATCGACCGTCTATCCGGGCTGCACCCGCGATATCTGCGCGCCGATCCTGGAAAAGCTGTCCGGGCTGACGCTGAACCGTGACTTCTTCCTCGGCTACAGCCCGGAACGCGCCAATCCGGGCGACCGCCAGCATCGGCTGACGACGATTACCAAGGTCACCAGCGGCTCCACCCCGGAGGCCGCCGAGACCGTCGACCGGCTCTACGGCACGATCGTCACCGCCGGCACCCACAAGGCGCCGTCGATCGAGGTGGCGGAAGCCGCCAAGGTGATCGAGAACACCCAGCGCGATCTCAACATCGCGCTGATGAACGAGCTCTCGATCGTTTTCCAGCGGCTCGGCATCGACACGCTCGACGTCCTGGCGGCCGCCGGCACCAAGTGGAATTTCCTGCCCTTCCGGCCCGGCCTCGTCGGCGGTCACTGCATCGGTGTCGATCCGTATTACCTGACCCACCGGGCGCAGGAGGTCGGCTATCATCCCGAGGTGATCCTCGCCGGGCGGCGGATCAACGACCGGATGGGCCACCATGTGGCCGACCAGGTGGCGCGTCTGATGATGAGCCGCGGCCTGCCGGTC
This sequence comes from Aurantimonas sp. DM33-3, assembly GCF_014334315.1. Taxonomy (NCBI): domain Bacteria; kingdom Pseudomonadati; phylum Pseudomonadota; class Alphaproteobacteria; order Hyphomicrobiales; family Aurantimonadaceae; genus Aurantimonas; species Aurantimonas sp. DM33-3. The sequence goes on from NZ_JACSGS010000006.1 coordinate 83,610, forward strand.
GTCGGTAGCCGCATCCTGATCATGGGCATCGCCTTCAAGGAAGACTGCCCGGACATCCGCAATTCGCGGGTGATCGACCTCGTGAGCGACCTCAAGCAGTTCAACGCCGTGGTGGATGTCTGGGACCCCTGGGTCGCGCCGGAGGAATGCGAGCGCGAATTCGGCTTTACGTGCCTGACCGAAGCGCCCGATCCCGCCACCTATGACGGGATCGTGCTGGCCGTCGGCCACCGGCAGTTCGCCGCCATGGGCGCGGCCGCCATCAGGGGGCTGGGCCGGGAGAAGGCGGCGTTCTACGATGTGAAGGGCGTCTTTGCGCGCGAGGAAACGGACGGGCGGCTCTGATGACGATCCTGGTCACCGGCAACGCCGGTTTCATCGGCTTTCACGTCGCACGGCGCCTGCTGGAGCGCGGCGACGACGTCGTCGGCTTCGACGTGGTCAACGACTATTACGACCCGGCGCTCAAGGAAGCCCGGCTGCGGGTGCTGGACGAGACGGCGGCGCGGTCGGCCGGGCGCTACAGCTTCGTACAGGCGAATCTTGCCGACCGCGACGCGGTGGCGGCCTGCTTTGCGGCGCATCGCCCGGACCGGGTGATCCATCTCGCGGCCCAGGCGGGCGTGCGGTACTCGCTGGAAAATCCCCATGCCTATGTGGAATCCAACGTCGTCGCCTTCACCAACATCCTGGAAGCCTGCCGGCATGGCGGCGTCGGGCACCTGACCTATGCCTCGACCTCCAGCGTCTACGGCGCTGATACGGCGATGCCGTTCTCCGAGCACCAGAGCGTCGATCATCCGCTGCAGTTCTACGCCGCGACCAAGCGCGCCAACGAGCTGATGGCGCATTCCTACAGCCATCTGTTCCGGCTCCCGACCACGGGACTGCGGTTCTTCACGGTCTATGGCCCATGGGGCCGACCGGACATGGCGCTGTTCCTGTTCACCCGGAACATCCTCGAGGGCCGGCCGATCCCGCTGTTCAACGGCGGCAACCATACCCGCGACTTCACCTATGTCGGGGACATCGCCGAAGGGGTGATCCGCACCAGCGACAATCCGGCCGCGCCTGACCCGGACTGGAACAGCGACCGGCCCGACCCGGCGACCAGCAATGCGCCGTTCCGGCTGTTCAACATCGGCAACAATTCGCCGGTGAAGCTGCTCGATTATGTCGAGGCGCTGGAAGAGGCGCTGGGCCGCAAGGCGGAACGCCAGCTCCTGCCGCTGCAGCCGGGGGACGTGCCCGACACCTTCGCCGATGTCGGCGAACTGGAGCGGGCCGTCGGCTACCGGCCGGCGACACCGGTGAAGGAGGGCGTTGCGGCCTTCGTTGCATGGTACCGCGACTATTACCGGGACGCCGCTGACGCCTAGCGAGGGCAGGGCGCTCCATCCGGCTCCGCGAGGCGATGCCGGCAAAGATCGCAGCTTGGGTGGATCCGGCAGCGGGGCCGCCGGATCCGGTAGTTTCAGAGCTGACCCTTACTTCTTGCCGCCGAACAGGCCGGCGAAGAACGCCACCATTTCCGGCACCATGCGCTGGCCGTAGCCGCCGGCGGTCGCCAGCGACAGCGCCTGCTTGGCGGAGGTCGACATGACGCTCGGCACGCCGAGATCGTCGGCCATGCGGCTGTAATAACCGACATCCTTGCGGGCGTTGGCGACGGAGAAGGCCAGCATGTTGGGATTGTCGTCGACGGCGTAGGCCTTGACGAAATCCATCATGCCGGACTTCAGCGGGCCGGCCGACATCACGCCGTACAGCGTGTCGCGCTCGATGCCGGCCTGGTCGGCCATGGCGAAGGCCTCCGACATCGCGCAGGCGGTGGTCATGGCGAAGAAGTTGTTGATCAGTTTCAGCGTGTGGCCGGCGCCGAGCGGGCCGACATGGAAGATGTTTTCGCCGAGATCCTCGAAGACCGGCTTGGCGCGCTCGAAGGCTTCGGTGCTGCCGGCCGACATGATGTTCAGCTTGCCGTCGACGGCGTGGGACGGGGTGCGGCCGAGCGGTGCGTCCATGTACTCGGCGCCGGCCTCGGCCACGGCCACGGCGATCCGCTTGGTCGAATCGGGCAGCGAGGTGCCGAAGTCGATGACGAGGCTGCCAGGGCGCAGGCCGGCGATGACGCCGTCCTCGCCGAACATGCGCGCCTCGACCGAAGCGGACGTGTCCATGCACATCATGACGATGTCGCTGCGGCCCGCGAGCTCGCGCGATGTCTTGGTCTCGGTCGCCCCGCGCTTGACTGCGGCATCGACATTGCCGCGGCTGCGGTTGGCGATGACGGTCATCGGATAGCCGAGCTTCTGCATGCGCTCGACCATGGCCGATCCCATGAGCCCGAGGCCGATGAAACCGATCGATGGCTTGTTGGTCATAGTGAAGTCCCTCTCCGGCGAACGGTCGCGCTGCTGCACGTCGATTCCCGTTCGCGATCTCCAATCGCACCGGCGACAATAAAGCACCGACAGGCTTAGCGTATACGTTGTTGACCCGCGCAAGTCATCGGATATAGTCGGGATTGGGAGAAAATACTGCACTGCAATATTGCAGCGCAGAAAGAACGGTGCGCGTTTACTGCAGAAACGCGCACCATATTGGGAGGAACAATATGACGTTTGGATTCATGAAGGGTGCGGCCGCCGCACTTCTGCTTGGTGCCAGTGCCGTGGCGCTCGGTTCGGCCGCACCGGCCGCTGCGCAGACGAAGCTGATCGGTGCGAGCCAGTTCGACGAGAACCACGCCTTCACCAAGACGATGCGCAAGTTCGAGGAGCTGGTTTCGGCCTGCTACACCGAAGAGCCCGTCGAGTTCGAGATGCACCTGAACTCCGAGCTGGGTCTCGAGAAGGACTACGTCGCCTACATGAATCAGGGCCTGTCGGTGGACTATGCGGTGGCTTCGCCCGCCCACATGTCCACCTTCTCGAAGATGGCGCCGCTGATGGACATGCCCTTCCTGTTCCGTGACGAGGATCACTGGAACAAGGTGCTGGAAGCCGACGCCCTGAAGCCGATCGCCGACGACATTCTCGAAAAGGCCGACATCCGGCTGCTGGGCTATGCGGGCGGCGGCACGCGCAACGTCTTCGCGACGCGGCCGGTCTCCAACATGGCAGAAATGAAGGGTCTGTCGATCCGCATGCAGGGCGCCCCGATCTGGACCAGCGTCTTCAATGCGCTCGGCGCGGCGCCGACCGTGATCGCCTATAACGAGGTCTACAACGCTATCCAGACCGGCGTCATCGAGGCGGCCGAGAACGAGGCGGCCGGCGTCGAGCAGATGAAGTTCTACGAAGTGGGACCTGAGCTGTCGCTGACCAAGCACGCGATCACCATCCGGCCGCTGATGATGTCGAACAAGACCTATCAGCGCCTGCCGGAAGGCCTGCAGAAGTGCATCGACGAGGCCGGCCCGCAGGCCGGACAGTACGGCCGCGAGATCGAAAGCGGCGAGGACGGCAAGAAGCTCGACGCCATGGTCGAGAAGGGCTGGCTGAAGACGCATGAATTCACCGAGCGTGATGCCATGCTGGCGGCCGCCAACCCCGTGCTCGAGGCCTATGCCGAAGAGCTCGGTGCAGCCGACGTTCTGCAGAACATCCAGGCGATCAAGTAACGACGCCTGCAGCCGGGGCGGCCTTGCCGTCCCGGCGACCCGGCTGTTCCCGCGCATTCCCCGCACTTTTCGGTAGAGTTCATGCATCGCATCCTCGACGCAGTCCACCTCGTCCTCAAGGTGGCACTGGGCCTGCTCGTCGCAGGCCTGATTATTCCCGTGACGATGCAGGTGCTGTCACGCTCCGACTACGTGCCCCGCTATATCTGGACCGAGGAGATCGCCCGCTTCTGCTTCGTCTGGATGATCATGATCGGCGCCATGTGCGCGGTGCGGGACGGCACCCATTTCGATCTCGAAATCCTGCCGGAATCGGCCAACCCCAAGGTTGAGCGGGCCAAGCGTATCTTCGTGCACCTCATGGTCTCGCTCGTGGCCGTGATCTTCGTCTGGTACGGATGGCAGTTCCTGCTCTTCGGCTGGTACCAGACCTCGGAGATCGCCTCGCTGCCGATGAACTGGATGTTCGTGGCCTGGCCGCTGATGGGGGTCGTGACGCTGCTCTTCATGGCCGAAAAGATCATGATCGAACTGCGGCGCCCGCTGGGAGACGTCGCATGACCCCCGGTTTCGTCGCCGCGCTCCTGTTCGGGCTGTTCCTGCTCTTCATCATCCTGCGGGTCCCGGTCGCCTTCGCGCTCGCTCTCGCCTGTATCCCGGTGTTCTTCCTGGAGCCCCGGCTGACGCCGATCCTGCTGCTGCAGGAGATGTTCCGCTCCTACAATTCCTTCGTGCTGCTGGCGGTGCCGTTCTTCCTGCTCGCCGCAAACCTGATGAACGCGGCGGGCATCACCGACCGGTTGATCCGATTGTCGCGGGCGCTGGTCGGGCACCTTCCAGGCGGCCTCGGCCACGTCAATGTCGTGGTGTCGATGTTCTTCGCCGGCATCTCGGGCAGTTCGACGGCCGACGCCGCCGGCATCGGCTCGCTGCTGATCCCGCAGATGAAGAAGGAAGGCTTCTCGGCCTCGTTCTCCGTCGCCGTGACTGCCTGTTCCTCGGTGATGGGCGTCGTCATCCCGCCATCGATCCTGATGGTGGTCTGGGGCGGGCTGATGTCGGTCTCGATCGGCGGCCTGTTCCTGGCCGGCATCATTCCCGGCATCCTGATCGCCGGCGCGCAGATGGCCACGGTCTACATCTACGCCAGGCGTCACGGCATGGGCCTGCACACGCGCGCCACGTTCCGCGAGCTCGCCGGTGCGTTCCTCGGGGCCGCGCTCGCCCTGATGACGCCGATCATCATCGTCGGCGGCATCGTCGGCGGTGTGTTCACGCCGACCGAGGCCTCCGTGGTCGCGGCGCTCTACGCGCTGTTCCTCGGCATGGTGGTCTACCGCACCATCGGCCTGCGGCTCCTGACGGAGGTGCTCTACGACACCGGCCGCTTCGCCTCGATCGCGCTGTTCTGCATCGGTACCGCCAGCGCCTTCGGCTGGATCCTGGCCTATTTCAAGGTTCCGGCGGCGCTCGTTTCCTACGTGCAGGCGATGGATCTCGGCATCACCGAGATGGGCTTCGCGGTGGCGATCGCCTTCCTGATCATCGGCTGCTTCATCGACGCGATCCCGGCGATCATCATCCTCGGCACGGTGCTGTGGCCGGTCACCCAGTCGGTCGGCATGCATCCGATCCACTTCGCCATGATCGGCGTGATCAGCCTCGCCTTCGGCCTGGTGACGCCGCCCTACGGCCTGTGCCTGCTGATCTCCTGTTCGGTCGCCGGCATATCGGTCAAACGGGTGATCAAGGACGTGGCGATCATCCTGGCGCCGATGCTGGCCATTCTTGCGCTGGTCATCGTGTTTCCGTCGATCAGCCTGTGGCTGCCGCGACTGCTGATGCCGCAATTCGTCAACTGAGCCATCGGTTGAGGGGGGAGGAGCGCGGTGCCCGGAAACGGTGCACCGCGCTCTTTTTTGTTGAACATGCGATCGGGGAAAGACGCACATGACACGCAGCGATCGGCGGCCTGATCTCTGGCTCTACGACAAGGCGATGCCGTTCTGGATAGCGACGGCGCGGGACGCTCGGCATGGCGGCTTCTTCGACCGGCTCTCGTCATCCGGCGAGCCCTATGAGGACGATCCGAAGACGACCCTGGTGCAGGCGCGAATGCTGTTCACCTGCGCCCATGCGCGGCTGAACGGCGGCGGCGAGAACTGCGTCGCCGGCGCCGAGACCGCGCTGGCCTTTCTCACCGACCATCTGCGCGACCCCTCCGATGGCGGTTTCTACCGCGCGGTTGGCCGGGACGGCGACCCGGCCGCGCCCGCTGCGAACCGGGTCAAGGATGCCTACGACCACAGCTTCGTGCTGCTCGGCCTTGCCGCCCTGTTGCGACTCGGGCCGTCGGAGACGGCGCAGACCCTCCTCGATGAGACCTTCGACTGGTTCCACGGCACGCTCTTCGATCCGGCGACCGGCAGCTATCACGAGGATGATCGTGCCACGCAGCCCGGCGAACCCTATCCGCTGCCACGACGTCAGAACCCGCACATGCATCTCTTCGAGGCGCTGCTGGCGCTGCACGAGGCGACAGGCGAGGCGCGCTGGCTGGAGCATGCGCGGCGCATCGCCGAAATCTTCGCGGCGCATTTCTACGACGCCGACACCGGCTCGCTGCGCGAGTTCCTCGACCGCGATCTCGGCGAGGCGCCGCCGCCGGCCGGCCGCATCCGCGAGCCGGGCCACCAGTTCGAATGGGTCTGGCTGCTGCATCGCTATGCGGCCCTGTCCGGCGACCGGCGCTTCGACGGCCATGCCGCGGCGCTCTACCGGTTCGGCTGGAACAACGGCACCCATCGGGGTGGTCGGCTGGGTGGCGGCGTCTATGACGAGATCGACCCGTCAGGCGCGCCGGTCTCGACATCGATGCTGCTCTGGCCCCAGACGGAAGGGATCAAGGCGCATCTGGCGCGGGCCGAATCGGCCGGCGACGCGGAGGGCGTGGCGCGGGCCCGGCAACTGACCAAGCTGATGTTCAAGCAGCACATCGCTGACGATCGCCCGATCTGGCGCAACCAGATCGACCCGGACGGCAAGACGCTGCAGGCCGATGCGCCGACGCGGCTGCTCTATCACGTCGCGATGGCGATCATCGAAGGCCAGCGGCTCGGCGCCTGGGAGGCGCAATAGCGCCACTGCGGCCACTGTCTGCTGCGACCCGCGCCAGCCGGACATGGCAGGCGCGGGTGCGCCGTCAGGCCGGCTCGGCGGCGACCGCGACGCTCGTTCCCGTTCGTCCGGCCTCGATCAGCGCATCGATCAGGCGATGCACCTTCAGCGCCTCGCGGCCCGAGATGCGCGGCGGGCGCTCTCCGTCCAGCGCATCGAGGAAGTCCGCGATGGCGCTGCGGTGCCAGTCATGCGGGAAGTCCATCGGATTGGCCCCGGTCCCGCCGGCGGTCTCCAGCGGCGCGACCCGCTCGGTGCGGCCGTCGTGGAACGTGACGTCGAGGCCGGTCCCGGCGAGGACCGCGGTCCCGTTGCGGCAGATGAACTCGATGCGTTCGGGAAAGCCCGGATAGGCGGCGGTCGTCGCATCGATGGTGCCGAGGGCACCGTTTTCGAAGCGAATACCGGCGGCGACCATGTCCTCGGTCTCCATCACATGCACCGGGCTGGTGGTGGCGAAGCCCCGTACCTCGGCCGGTCGGCCGGCGAGGCTCAGCATCAGGTCGAGCGTATGGATGCCCTGTGTCAGAAGCACGCCGCCGCCATCGCGGGCGAGGCTGCCGCGGCCGGGCTCGTCGTAATAGGCCTGCGGTCTCCACAGCCGGATGATCGTCGAACAGCCGGCGATTTCGCCCAGATCGCCCGCGGCCAGAATCCGTGCCAGCGCTTCGGCGGCCGGGCGGAAGCGGTGCTGCAGGACGATGCCGAGAGTAACCCCGGCGGCCTCGCAGGCCTCGACCATCTGCGTCGCGCGCTCGGTGGTGATCTCCAGCGGCTTTTCCAGAAGCACGTGCTTGCCCGCCGCCGCGCAGCGCCCGACGATGTCGAGATGGGTGTTGGGCGGCGTCAGGACGATGACGGCGTCGATGCTCGGATCGTCGAGGATCGTCTCCAGACGATCGCAGGTCGGCACCGGAAACTGCGCCGCGAAGGCTTCACGCCGGGCCGCCGTGGGACTGTAGGCGTAGGCGATCTCGACCCGCTCGGTGAGGTCGATGAGGCTGCGGACATGGGCGCCCACCACCATGCCGAGCCCGACCAGCGCGACCCGCTTTTTCTGAACTGCCAAGATCCGTTCCCCCCGAAGATGTCGTGAATTTCCCCCGCGGCACTGTCGGCCATATGGCCGGCGATGCCAAGGGCCGAGGCATGTGCTGGACCGGTTTGGGCCATGCGAGCGTGCCGGAGCCCCAAACAAAAAAGCCCCCGGGACCGTCGGTCACCGGGGGCTTCGTTCGTGGTCTGCGCAGGGCTTAGCCGAGCTTGCCGTCGATACGGCGCGGCACGTTCAGCGGATTGGCCTCCTGCAGGGCCTTCGGCAGCAGCGCGTCCGGCATGTCCTGATAGCTCACTGGCCGCAGGAAGCGGGCGATGGCGAGCGTGCCGACCGAGGTGGAGCGGCCGTCGGAGGTGGCCGGGAAGGGACCGCCATGGACCATGGCCGGGGCCACTTCCACACCGGTGCCGAAGCCGTTGACCAGGATGCGGCCGGCCTTTTCCTCGAGCACGGGCAGCAGCTTGCGGGCGTAGTCGTGGTCGCCCTCTTCCATGTGCAGGGCGATGGTCAGCTGACCCTCGACCGAGCCCAGGACCTTCTGCAGTTCCGCCTCGTCGGCGCAGCGCACGATCAGCGAGGTCGAACCGAAGACCTCTTCCTGCAGCTCAGGGTTCGCCAAGAAGTCGGCGGCCTTGGTGGAGAACAGGGCGGCCTGGCCCTGGAACTTCTCGCCGACCTTGCCCTCGGCCAGCTTCTGGACCTGGGAATGGCTGTCCAGACGCTTGACGCCCTCGCAATAGGCCTCGTGGATGCCCGGCGTCAGCATGGTCGCGGCCGGAGCCTCGCCCAGCGCGGCGCTGGCGCCCTTGACGAAGCTCTCCAGGCCCTCGCCGTCGATGGCGAGGATCAGGCCCGGATTGGTGCAGAACTGGCCGGCGCCCATGGTCAGCGAACCGACAAAGGCCTTGCCGATGGCTTCGCCGCGTGCGGCGAGGGCACCCGACAGCAGCACGACCGGGTTGATCGAGCTCATCTCGGCATAGACCGGGATCGGCTCGGAACGGGCCGCTGCGGTGGCCATCAGCGCCGTGCCGCCGCTGCGCGAGCCGGTGAAGCCGACAGCCTTGATGCGCGGATCGGCGACGAGGCCCTGGCCGATGACGCGGCCCGAGCCGAACAGCATCGAGAAGACGCCCTCATGCAGGCCGCAATCCTTGACCGCCTTCTGCACGGCCTTGCCGACCAGCTCGGAGGTGCCGGGATGAGCCGAATGGGCCTTCACGACGACCGGGCAGCCGGCGGCCAGCGCCGAGGCCGTGTCGCCGCCGGCGACCGAGAAGGCCAGCGGGAAGTTGGACGCGCCGAAGACGGCGACCGGGCCGACCGCGACATTGCGCAGGCGCAGGTCGACGCGCGGCATGGGCTTGCGGTCCGGCATGGCCGGATCGATGCGGGCCTCGAGGAACGAGCCCTCGCGGACGGTCGCGGCGAAAAGCCGGAGCTGGCCGACCGTGCGGCCGCGCTCGCCTTCGACGCGGGCCTGCGGCAGGCCGGTCTCGGTCACGCAGCGCTGGACCAGCTCGTCGCCAATATCCATGATGTTCTGGGCGATCGTCTCCAGGAACACGGCGCGTGCTTCCAGATCGGTCTCGCGGAAGATCGGGAACGCCTTGGCGGCGAGCGCGCATGCCTTTTCCAGATCGTCGGGGCCGGCCGCACCGAAGGCCGGCTCGAGCTTCTCGCCGGTTGCCGCGTCAAGGCCGTGGATGTCGCCTGCGGTTCCGTGTCGTGTCGCGCCTCCGATGAGGAGGTCTCCTGTCAAAGCCATCAATTCACCTGTCATTTGCAGCCATGCCCGCCACACCGAAGCGGACGAGCGATCCTGGGACCCGGAATGTTTGTCGCGGGTGGCGAGCTTTCAATGCATACATCGACATTAGGCAGCACGGCTGTCCACACGAAAGTCATGCGACGCGCCGGCACCATTCGCCGGTGACGTGCTTCACGTGTCATCATATGACGCTCGGGGCAAGGTCGCCGATGTGCTATCGGTTCCCGGAAGGGCACGATCGGGGCAGTGGATACGTTATCCACCGGTCGTGGAGGGAGACGTCGCGCGGGGATTGCCGGCCGGGAGCGGCCGCCGCCGCGACGCGAGACCGGAGCGTCCGCATCTGTCTGCAAGGGCAGGTGGGCGCACGGCCAGTGAATGAAGAGGGGGCAGGATGGAACGGCGCAGGCTTGGAACGGGCGGACCGCAGGTGGCGCCCGTGGGGCTCGGCTGCATGAGCTTCGGCGGCATCTATGGGGCGACCGACGTGGCGGAGAGCCACCGCACGCTCGACCGGGCGATCGAACGCGGCATCGACCATCTCGATACGGCCGACGTCTATGGCGAGGGCGTCTCGGAGGAGGTGATCGGCAGCTTCCTGAAAGCCCGGCCACACCGATTCGTCATCGCCACCAAGGCGTCGATCAAGCGGGCGCCACAGCGCAGCTTCGACAATTCGGCCGACTATCTGCGCGGCACGCTGGAAGGCTCGCTGCGCCGGCTCGGCGTCGAGCATGTCGATCTCTTCTACATCCATCGCCGCGAGGCCGGACGGCCGATCGAGGAGGTGATGGAGACGCTGGTGCGCTTCAAGGAGGAGGGCAAGATCGGCGCGATCGGCCTGTCGGAGATTTCTCCGGGCACGTTGCGCCGGGCCAATGCGGTGCATCCGGTGGCCGCCGTCCAGAGCGAATATTCTCTGTGGACGCGCCTGCCGGAACTCGGCCTCGTGCAGGAATGCGAACGCTCCGGCACGGCGCTCGTCGCCTTCTCGCCGCTGGCCCGCGGCATGTTCGGGGCAAAGCCGCTGGTGCCGGCCGATTTCCCGCCGGGCGATTTCCGCACCGCCAATCCGCGCTTCGTCGAGCCGAATTTCAGTCACAACCTCGGTGCCGCCGACCGCTTTCGTGCCTTTGCGGCCGAGCGCGGCCAGTCGCCGGCGGCGCTGGCGATCGCCTGGGTGCTGCATCGCTCGCCGCAGATCGTCGCCATTCCCGGCACGCGCAGCGCGGACCATCTGGACGACCACGCCGACGCGATGGCGATCACGCTGTCGGCGGAGGACATGGCCGCCATCGAGGCCGTGCTGCCGGTCGGCTTTGCCCAAGGCGACCGCTATTCGGACGCCCAGTCCGTCGGTCCGGAACGCTATTGCTGAGCCGGCCTCCAGCCAGCCGTTGCGGCGGTCTTGGCGATGGCCCTTCGGCCGCGCTAGACCTGAGCGCAACGGCCCGGCCGGCTCGATCCACCGCCCGCTGACGCGGGTTCCATCCGGCGTGATCCTCGCGCCTCCCGCAGGACGGTCTTCAAGGCCGCGCATTCCTTCGAGGTCGATCTGAACATGACCCAGTCGCAAGCCAATGCCCGCAACGGTGGGCGCATTCTGGTGGACCAGCTTCTGAAGCAGGGGGCCGACACCGCCTTCTGCGTGCCCGGCGAAAGCTATCTGGCAGTGCTCGACGCGCTCTATGACAGCCGCGACGAGATCCGCCTGATCAATGCCCGCCACGAGGCGGGCGCGGCCAACATGGCCGATGCCTACGGCAAGCTGACCGGCAAGCCGGGCCTGTGCTTCGTCACCCGCGGCCCGGGCGCCTGCCACGCCTCGGTCGGCGTGCACACGGCGTTCCAGGATTCGACGCCGATGATCCTGTTCGTCGGCCAGGTTGGCCGCGACATGCGCGACCGCGAGGCCTTCCAGGAGATCGACTATCGCCGGATGTTCTCGCCGGTCGCCAAATGGGCCGCCGAGATCGAGACGACGGCGCGCATTCCCGAATATGTCGCGCGGGCCTATCAGGTGGCGATGTCGGGCCGGCCGGGGCCGGTGGTGCTGGCGCTGCCCGAGGACATGCTGACCGAGATGGCGAGCGTCGGCGACGCGCCGAAGGCGACGCCCGTCGAGGGCCACGTCACGGCCGCCGACGCCGAGGCGATCCGGGCGATCCTCACGGAAGCGAAGAACCCGCTGATGCTGGTGGGCGGCAGCGGCTGGACCGATGCGGCGTGCCGCGACATCACCGCCTTTGCCGAGGCCAACGGCCTGCCGGTCGCCAGTTCGTTCCGCCGCCAGGACGTGGTCTCGGCGTCCTCGTCGAGCTTCGTCGGCGATTTCGGCACGGCCGGCGCGCCGAGCCTCGTCAAGCGGATGGCGGAGGTCGACGTGCTCTTCGTCGCCGGGGCGCGGCTCGGCGAGATGACTACGAAGGGCTACACGACGCTCGATTCGCCGGCGCCGCGTCCGCGCCTGATCCACATCCATTCCGGCGCCGAAGAGGTCGGCCGGGTCTATCAACCCGAGCTCGGCCTCTGCGCCTCGCCGGCTTCGCTGGCCTCGGCCCTTGCCGACGCGCGCTGGTTCGAGCCGTCGCGCTTCGAGGGCTGGCGTTCGCAGTTGCGCCAGGAGTTCCTGGCCGACGTGGAGCCGGAGCAGGAAGCCGGTCCGCTGGATCTGGCGGCCGCCTTCACCACGTTGCGCGAGGAGCTTGCGACGGACGCCATCGTCACGCTCGACGCCGGCAACCATACCGGCTGGCCGCAGCGCTATCTGCGCTACGGGCGGCCGGGGCGGCAGATCGGCTCGACGGCCGGCGCCATGGGCTATGCGGTGCCGGCGGCCGTCGCCGCTGCGATCGCCCATCCCGATCGCACCGTCATCGGCTGCGTCGGCGACGGCGGCTTCCAGATGAGCGGCCTCGAACTGGCGACCGCCGTCCAGTACGGCGCGACGCCGATCATCTTCGTCTTCGCCAACGGCACCTACGGCACGATCCGCATGCACCAGGAGCGGGAATATCCGGTCCGGGTCGTCGGCACCGACCTGCAGAACCCGGATTTCGCCGCCATGGCGACGGCGATGGGCGCCCATGGCGAGCGGGTGACCAGCAATGACGAGTTCATGCCGGCCTTCGAGCGGGCGCGTGCCTCCGGCAAGGCCGCGCTGATCGAGCTCGTCACCGATCCCGAGCGCATCTCGACCCGCACCACGGTGACGAAGCTGCGCGCCTCGGCGAAATAGCCATCCGGTTCGGCCTGCGGTCGGTCATCGCGCCGCCGCAGGTCGCCATGCCTCGACTATCTCGAACACAGCACTCTGGGAGGATTTGCACCATGATCGATCTCTACACCTGGGCGACGCCCAATGGCCGCAAGGTCTCGATCGCGCTGGAGGAAATGGGGCTTCCCTATGAGGCCCACGCCATCGACATCACCAAGGACGAACAGTTCGATCCCGCATTCCTGAAGATGGCGCCGAACAACAAGATCCCGGCGATCGTCGACCGCGACAACGGCCTGACGCTGATGGAATCGGGCGCGATCCTGATCTATCTGGCGGAAAAGTCGGGCAAGCTGCTGCCGGCCGAGCCGGTCGCCCGGATGAAGACGCTCGAATGGCTGATGTGGCAGATGGGCGGCTTCGGCCCGATGCTCGGCCAGGCGCATCAATATTTAAAGTTCAACAAGGGCAAGGCACCCTTCGCGGAGGAGCGCTTCGCCAAGGAAGTGCGCCGCCTCTACGGCGTGCTCGACACCCAGCTTGGCCGCGAACAATATGTCGCCGGCGAGTATTCCATCGCCGATTTGTCGATCTGGCCGTGGGCGTCGCGCCATGAATGGCAGGAGATTTCGCTCCACGACTTTCCGAATGTGAAGCGCTGGTATGTCGAACTGGCCGGCCGCGAGGCGGTGCAGAAGGGCTATCACGTGCCGAAGTTCACGCAGGACATCCCGATGCCCTGATGCGGCATCGGCCGTCATGGACGGCCGGCGCCGAGGGAGACGGTCCCCGGAGATGAAGAAAGGCGGGGCGCTCGGCGCCCCGCCTTTTTCGCGTCAGCCGTTGCGTGGATGGCTGCTGTGGGCCGAGGCTTCCAGCAGGTCGCCGGGCTCGATCGGCGCGTTCTCCGGCGCCTCCACATGGCCCGGGTCGACCATTGGCCGATTACGCGGCACGAAGTCCGGCGCCGGCCAGCGCCAGTTGAGGAACAGGCCGAGCGCGCCGAGACCAGCACCGATCATGTCGGTCGTCAGGCCCGGCTTGATCAGCGTGAAGGCGGCGGCGATGTAGAGGAGCCGCGTCGGCCAGTTGGCCGGCTTCAGCAGATAGCCGGAGAGGCCGCCGGTCAGCAGCGTGACGCCGGTGATCGACGTCACGACGGACACGGCCACCTTGTCCCAGTCACCGATCAGCAGCAGCGAAGGGCCGAAGACGAACATGAACGGGATGATGTAGCCCGTCAGCGCCAGCTTCACCGCCGCGATGCTGGTGTCCCAGACGGCCGAGCGACTGATGCCGCAGGCCGCATAGACGGCGATCGCCACCGGCGGGGTGATCGCCGACAGGATGGCGAAGTAGAGCACGAACATGTGCGCCGCCTCGACCGCCACGCCGAGCCGGACGAGGGCCGGCACGAGGAGCGCCACCTGGACGATGTAGGCCGGCGTCGTCGGCATGCCCATGCCCAAGACGATGCCGGCGACCATGGTCAGCAGCAGGGCCGGCAGCAGCATGTCCTGCGCCGCGGCGCGCACGATGCTGGTGAAGGTCAGGCCGAGCCCGGTCTGGGCGATGACGCCGATGACGATGCCGGCGGTGGCACAGGCCATGGCGACGATCACCGAGTTGATCGCGCCGGCTTCCAGACCGTCGATCAGCTTGGCCATGGTGAATTCGCTGCGGGTGGTGCTGCGCATCAGGACGACCGGCACCACGGACAGAATGCCCATCAGCGCCGAGAAAGGCGCCGAGAAGCCGGACATCAGCGTGCCGATGATGATGAACAGCGGCAGGAAGAGGTGGCCGCGCTCGCGCAGCACCTCGCCGACGCGGGGCAGATCGGCCTTGGGCAGACCTTTGAGGCCCTGTTTCTTGGCCTCGAAATGCACCGCGAGGAAGACCGCGAGATAGTAGAGGAGGGCCGGCAGCAGCGCGAAGGCCGCGACCTTCAGATAGCTGACGCCGAGAAACTCGGCCATGACGAAGGCCGCGGCGCCCATGATGGGCGGCATGATCTGGCCGCCGGTGGAGGCGACCGCCTCGACTGCGCCGGCAAAGTGCGGCGGATAGCCGATGCGCTTCATCAGCGGGATCGTGAAGGTACCGGTGGTCATCACGTTGGCGACGGCCGAGCCCGACACCGAGCCGAACAGGCCCGAGGTGACGACGGCGACCTTGGCCGGTCCACCGGCCTGGCTGCCGGTCAGCGCCAGGGCAAAATCCATGAACAGCTTGCCGATGCCCAGCCGTTCGGCGAGGGCGCCGAAGATGACGAACAGGACGACATAGGTGGCCGAGACCTGCGCCGGGATGCCGAACAGGGCATCGGTCGTCATGTACTGGTATTCGAGCAGCCGGATCAGGTGGGTGTTGGTGAAGAACACCTGGTAGCCGAGGAAGATCAGCGCGGTGATCGGCAGGATCGGGCCGATGGCGCGGCGTGTGCCCTCCAGGACGACGACGATCATCAGGATGGCAAAGCTGATGTCGGTGGCCGAGACCGGGCCGACATAGGCCATGCGGGTGTTGAAATATTGCTGCTCGACGATGGGATAGGCCGACGCCGCGAGCGAGCCGACCAGGAACAGCCAGTCGAGCGGCCTGGGGGCCTTGCCCTGGCGCGAGGCGAACATCGGCAGCGACAGATAGGCCAGCACCAGCGCGAAGCCGAAATGGGTGGCCCGCAGGGTGAAGGCGTTGGGCGGCCCGAAATAGGCGACATAGAGGTGGAACAGGCTCATCGTCACCGCGACGACGGTGATCGTTCGCTTCAGCCAGACTTCGTGTCGTTCCATGTCACCCCCCGTGGACAGGTCGGATTGCCGACCCGTCGGCCGGCCGGCTCAAGCGCCTGCCGGTCACAAAAAGGCGTGCGGCCCCTCCCGAAGCCGCACGCCCGCCATTCTGCTTACATCTCGACGCCGTTGGCCTTGTAGAAGGCCTTGGCACCCTCGTGCATCGGCACGCCGACGTCCTGGGCCATCTCCTCGACGGTGATGTCCTTCATCGCGGCGGCGATGGCGGCGAGATCCTGGCGGTTCTCCCACATCTGGCCGAGAATGCCTTCGACGACGCCGGCATCGAGATCGCAGCGCGCGATCACGTGGGTGGCGTAGCCGACCGCGCTGACGTCCTCGTCCTGCCCGGGATAGGAGCCGGCGGGGATGGTCACGCCGGTGTAGCCCGGATTGATCTCGGCCTTCATCTTGGCGATGAAGTCGGCGTCCAGCGGCACCAGCTTGATCTCGGACGAATTGGCGAGATCCATGATCGCCGAGGCCGGCACGGTGGTGCCGAGCGTGAAGATGTCGGAATTGTTGTCCTGCATCAGCGACACGCCGTCCGAATAGGACACGTAGTCGACGGTCGACAGGTCGTCATAGGTCATGCCGGCGGCCTGCATCACGGCGCGGGTCACCTGCTCGGCGGTGTTGCCGACCGGCTGGGTCGCCAGACGCTTGCCGGCGAAATCCTCGACCTTCTCGATGCCGGTGCTGGCGGTCGTGACGATCTGGAAATACTGCGGATAGAGCGTCGCGAGATTGCAGACATTGTCGGCTTCGCCTTCGAAGGGCTCGCGTCCCTTGATGGCGTCGACCGTCGAGATGGAGTTGGCGAAGCCGAGATCGGCTGCGCCGTTCTGGACGCCCTGGACGTTGGCGACGCCGCCGCCCGGCAAGACCTGGATCGCCACGCCGTCGGGCGCCATGCCCTGGATGGCGCCGCCCAGCGGATACCACGAACCGCCCTGCGGACCAGTCATGAACCGCAGCTGCTGTGCCTGTGCCGGCATGGTCATGGCGATACCCGCCGCCGTGAGCGCGAGCGTCAGTAGGGTCTTCTTCATGTCTTTCTCCTCCCAGTTTATCTCCGCCCCGAGGGACGGTCGGTCACGTCGGCGCACTCTCCCGCTCGAACAGGAAGGCGGCGCCCGCCCGTTCGGCAATCTCGCGCAATTGCGCGGCGAGCTTCGCAGACAAGGGGATGCCGTGCGCCAGCCTGTCGGCCTCGCGGGCATATTCGGGGTCGCCGGCCACCATCACGGGATGTGCCGGATCGATCGGGTCGGTCGCACGCAGGCCGTCGACCATGCGGTCGAGGTCGGCCTCGAAGGCGGCGCGCGAGCCGCGGATCATCGCGGGATCGAGGGCCAGGATGAAATGGCCGACATCGTGCTTCTGACCGGGCGCCCCGCGCAGCGGTGTCAGCGCGGCGCCGGACAGGACGCTGGACAGGACCTCGACCATGGTCGCCAGCCCATAGCCCTTGTGGCCGCCCAGCGGTGCGAGCAATGGATCGAGCAGGGCGAGATTGGGA
Organism: Aurantimonas sp. DM33-3; assembly: GCF_014334315.1. Lineage (NCBI taxonomy): Bacteria > Pseudomonadati > Pseudomonadota > Alphaproteobacteria > Hyphomicrobiales > Aurantimonadaceae > Aurantimonas > Aurantimonas sp. DM33-3. The sequence continues at coordinate 100,774 of NZ_JACSGS010000006.1, forward strand.
TCGCGCTGGGGCGTGCCCTCCCGCGTCAGGGCCCAGCCTTCCGGCAGTTCGGTCTCGGCCCGCTGCGCCAGCTTGAGCTTGCCGATCGCGGCGGTGGAGGTCGCCATGTCGAGAAGGAATGGCTGGCCGCGTGCCGAGGGGGCGGCGAAGGCGATGGGATTGGTGCCGAGCTTCGGCGCCAGCCCGCCTGTCGGCACGATGCCGGCCCGCCAGACCGACGAGGTCGAGATGCCGACGAGCCCACGTTCGGCAAGCCGCCGCACATACACGCCGGCGGCGCCGTAATGGTTGGAATTGCGGATCGAGATGGCGGAGATGCCAAAGCGTCCGGCCCGCTCGGCGGCCATGTCCACGGCCATCATCCCGGGCACCTGGCCGAAGCCGGCGTCGCCCTCGATCAGCGCGACGGCGCCCATGTCGTGCACGACCTCGATATTCGGCGTCGCGGTGGCGCCGCCATTGCCGAGCTGCTGGTCGTAGAGCGGCAACAGGGTCAGGCCATGGGAATCGATACCCATGAGGTCGGCCGCGACCAGCACGTCGGCGGTGACCGCCGCATGCGCATCGCTCATGCCCCATGCGGACAGAATCGCCAGGGCCTGTCGCCGCCAGGTCGCGCTGTCGACCCTTTCGGCTGTCTCGGACTGCATGCCGTTTCCTCCGGCCGGTTCTTGCTGCGATCTTATGACAGGGCGATCGCTTGGGATGGACGCCATCATCCGCTGCCGACGTTGTCAAGCGGCATCGCGGCAGCGTATGGGAGCGGTGGCACCGACGAACGACCACACGTCGCCATGCTGCAATGGCGTTTCGCGGGGGCGAAACGCGACCAGGTCGTATGATGAATCAGGGGAGGTCGACGCGATGACGTCGCAGAACAAGATTGCCGTGGTAACCGGCGCAGGAACCGGCGTTGGCAAGGCCATCACCACGGCGCTGGTCGCCGACGGGTTCACGGTCGTGATGACCGGTCGCCGCCGCGAAGTGCTGGATGAGGCGTCCAAGGCCATTGGCGAGGCGCAGACCGTCGTCGTGCCGGCCGACATTTCCGACAAGGCCTCCGTCACGGCGCTGTTCGCCGAGGTCGAGAAGCGCTTCGGCCGCCTCGACCTGCTGGTCAACAATGCCGGCGCCGGCTCGCCGGCCATCCCGATGGAAGAGCTCACCGCCGAGCAGTGGAACACGGTGGTCGGTGCAAACCTCACCGGCGCGTTCTTCTGCACGCAGGAAGCCTTCCGCATGATGAAGGCGCAGACGCCGCATGGCGGTCGCATCATCAACAACGGTTCGGTTTCCGCGACGACGCCGCGGCCGAATTCCTCGCCCTACACCGCGACCAAGCACGCCATCACCGGCCTGACCAAGGCGACCGCGCTGGACGGCCGGCCGTTCGACATCGCCTGCGGCCAGATCGACATCGGCAACGCCACCACCGAGATGACCGCGCGCATGTCGAAGGGCGTGCTGCAGGCGGACGGCACGACCGCGGTCGAGCCGACCATCGACGCCGGCCATATCGGCCGCGCCGTGGCGCACATGGCGAGCCTGCCGCTGGAGGCCAACGTCCTGACGATGACCGTCATGGCGACCCAGATGCCCTTCGTCGGTCGCGGCTGACGCTGCCGCACATCGTCCGGGCCGCACGGCCCGGACGCCTTCGAGACTGACCAGCAGAGCAGGAAACACGATGACCGCATGTTCCGCCGTCCGGCCCTATCGCGGGGTCTATCCCGTCGCGCCGACCATTTTCACCGAGGACGGTGCGCCCGATCTTGAGGGCCAGCGCCGGGCGCTCGACTTCATGATCGACGCCGGCTCGACCGGCATCTGCATCCTGGCGAACTTCTCCGAGCAGTTCGTCCTGTCCGATGCCGAGCGCGACGAGCAGGTGCATCTGGCGCTGGAGCATGTCGCCGGCCGGGTGCCGGTGATCGTGACCACCAGCCATTTCTCCACCGATGTGTGCGTCGCCCGCTGCAAGGCGGCGGAAGCCGCCGGTGCCGCCATGGTCATGGTGATGCCGCCCTATCACGGCGCGACCTTCCGGGTTGGCGAGAAGCAGGTCTTCGAATTCTTCAAGGCGCTGTCCGACGCGATCTCCATCCCGATCATGATCCAGGACGCGCCGGTCGCCGGCACGCCGCTGCCGCCGGCCCTGCTCGCCCGCATGGCCGCCGAGATCGAGAACGTCTCCTATTTCAAGATCGAGACAGCCGGCGCCGCCTCCAAGCTGCGCGAACTCATCGCGCTCGGCGGTGACGCGATCGAAGGGCCGTGGGACGGCGAGGAGGCGATCACGCTGATGGCCGATCTCGACGCCGGCGCCACCGGCGCCATGACCGGCGGCGGCTTTCCCGACGGCATCCGGCAGATCATCGATCCCTATTTCGCCGGCGACCGCGAAGCGGCCGTCGCGGCCTATGCCCGCTGGCTGCCGCTGATCAATTACGAGAACCGCCAGACCAGCTTCGCCACGGCGAAGATCCTGATGAAGGAAGGCGGCATCATCGCCTCAGACGCGGTGCGCAAGCCGATCGCCCCGGCCCATCCGGATACGCGCGCGGGTCTCCTGGAGCTTGCCCGGACGCTCGACCCGCTGGTCCTGCGCTGGGGCCGCTAGGCGGGTAAGCCTCGCCGTCGGCTGACGCCTGACCCGCTCGACGGGGAGGGCGGTCACCCGCTCATCGACGACACGACCGGCGGCCCGGGTGCTCTCCAGCGCCCGGGCCGTTCGTCATTCGGGCACGGGAAATCGACCTGGGCGCCGGCAACCCCTGCTTGCCGCTGCCCGAAACTGGTTTGTGATAAAACTAGTTGCGGCGGGTCATTCTCTCGCCTAGCCTCCGGGCATGGTCGCCCTTGCGGCGACCCGGGCGGTTTCGCCCGGCGGCCTTGGGAGGGGAAGCATGTCAGCGACACGACGGTCCGCGGAGCCGGACAGTCCTTCGCGCGGCGACGATCCGGTCCGCCGCGGTGCGCTGGACGATTACATCGCCTTCCATCTTCAGCTTGCCCAGAACGCTTCGTTCAAGTCCTTCAAGCGCCATGCGGCGCAGGCCGATTTGCGGCCCGGCCATTTCGCCGTGCTGTCGCTGATCAACGACAATCCGGGCGTCACGCCGCTGGCGCTGAGCCGCGCAGCCGGCCGCGACAAGTCCACCCTGACGCCGGTGCTGCGCGACCTCGACCGGGCGATGCTGATCCGGCGCTGTCCGAGCACCGCCGACCGCCGCAGCCACGGTCTGCACCTGACGGACAAGGGCCGCGAGAAGCTGGCGCATCTGGCCGAATGCGCCGCCCGCCACGACCGGGAGCTGGATGCCATCGTCGGGGCGGGCAAGCCCGCGCTTCTCGACATGCTGCGCCGCCTGATCGCCGCGCTGGATTGAGAGGAACGTCGCCGATGTACACCGCAAGCACCGCCTTTCTCGAAGCCCTGATGGAAGCGGGGGTCACCCATCTCTTCGTCAATTTTGGCAGCGACCATCCCGGGCTGATCGAGGCGATCGCCGAGGCCCGCGCCATGGGCCGCCCGGTTCTCCGCGTCATCACCTGTCCGAACGAGATGGCCGGGATGAGCGCAGCGCAGGGCTTCGCGCAGGTCTCCGGGCAGGCGCAGGCGGTCATCGTCCACGTCGAATGCGGCACCCAGGCGCTGGCCGGCGCGGTGCACAACGCCGCCAGGGGCCGGGTGCCCATGCTGATCTTCGCCGGCGCCTCGCCCTTCACCCAGGAAGGCGAGCTGCGCGGCAGCCGCAACGAGTTCATCCAGTGGATCCAGGATGTCCACGACCAGCGCGGCATCGTGCGCGGCTACATGAAATACGACAATGAGGTGCGCACCGGGCGCAACGTCAAGCAGCTTGTCCACAGAGCCATGCAGTTCGCCGGCTCCGAACCCCGCGGCCCGGTCTATCTGATGGGCGCGCGCGAGGTGATGGAGGAGGAACTCGCCGAGCCAGTGACGATCGATCCCGGCCAGTGGGGCGCGCTTGCCCCTGCCGCACTGCCCGAGGCGGCGGTCGGCACCATCCTCGACGCGGTCGCGAACGCCGAGCGACCGCTGGTGGTGACCTCCTATGTCGGACGCAATCCTGAGGCGGTGCCCGAGCTCGTCCGCTTCTGCGAACGTCTCGGCATCGGCGTTCTGGAATCGGTGCCGAACGCCATGAACTTCCCGCACGACCATCCGTTCTATCGCGGCAACCAGTGGAACGAGCCACGCCAGAACGCGGCGCTGGCCGAAGCCGACTGCGTCATCGTCATCGACAGCGACGTGCCGTGGATCCCGACCATCAGCAGGCCGGCTGCGGATGCGACGATCATCCATCTCGACGTCGATCCGCTGAAGGAGGCGATGCCGCTCTGGTATATCGGTGCGCGCCACGCCTTCCGCACCGATGCCGCGACGGCGCTCGCACAGCTCAATGCCGGGCTCGACGCACGGCAGCCGGCGGCGGAGATCGTCGAGCGACGCAGCCGCCATCATGCTGCCGCCAGCGCGGTCCGGCGCGAGGGCCTTGTCGCGCTCGAAGCCGGCGCGCCGGACGCGATCACGCCGGAATTCGCGACGGCCTGCGTGCGCCGGCACATCGATGCCGACACCATCGTCCTCAATGAGGGCATCACCAATTACCCGGTGATCTTCAACCACATGAGGATGACCGCGCCGGGCTCGATCTTCACCTCCGGCGGCGGCTCGCTCGGCTGGAACGGCGGCGCGGCCATCGGCGCCAAGCTCGCGGCGCCGGACAAGACCATCGTCGCGATGACCGGCGACGGCTCCTACATGTTCTCGGTGCCGTCCAGCGTGCACTGGATGGCGGCCAAATACGGTACCCCGTTCGTGCAGATCGTCTACAACAACCGGGGCTGGAAGGCGCCGCGCTTCTCGGCGATGGGCGTCCATCCCGACGGCTATGCCAGCCGGGCTGACGATCTCGACATCGGCTTCGACCCGCCGCCACGCTATGCCGATATCGCCGCGGCGGCCGGCGGCGCCCATGCGCGCCGCGTCGAGCGGCCGGACGAGATGGAGGCTGCGGTGGCCGAGGCGTTCGACATGGTGCGCAACCAGGGACGCTCGGCGGTTCTCGACGTCTGGCTGGCATCCGCATGACGAACGTCGGGGTCGCGAGCAACCGGGCGCATGCGGGCCGGGATGGCTGGCACCGCTTGCCGTCCAGCGGTTCTCCGACGATGGTCGCATGGCGATGGGGAAGGGGTGGCTAAGCCCCGCGCGGCGTGACAATCTAGTTGGAAGCAAAACGAGTTTGCCGGCACAGCCGGAGGTTGAGCGAGGTGAGCGGGAGGCGGCGGGAGACGAACCGCACCCGGTACCGGAGCACCCGACGGTGTTGTCCGGAACAAGCGAAGAGGAGGACGCGATGTTGGGGATGAAGAGACGGCAGTTCCTGGCGGCGACGGCGGGCGTGCTCGCTGCCCCCGCGCTGATGCGCAAGAGCTGGGCGGCCGAGCCCGAAGTGACGCTGAAGCTGCATCACTTCCTCGGCCCCAAGGCGCCGGCGCACAGCCAGATGCTGGAGCCCTGGGCCCAGTCGATCGAGGCCGATTCCGGCGGCCGGGTGAAGATCGAGATCTACCCCTCGATGACCCTTGGCGGCGCGCCGCCGCAGCTCTTCCGGCAGGTCGCCGACGGCGTCGTCGACATCGTGTGGACGGTGAACGGCTATACGCCCGGCCTCTTCCCGCGCTCGGAAGTGTTCGAGCTGCCGACGATCTTCACCAACGACATCGCCGCGGCCAATCTGGCGATGCGCGAGATGTATGATGAATATCTGGCGCCCGAATACGAGCCGGTGCATCTCCTGTTCAACCACGTCCATGCCGGGCAGGCCATCCAGATGGCCAACAGCCCTGTGCGCACGGTCGCCGATACCCAGGGCAAGAAGCTGCGCGTGCCGGGGCCGACCGGGAACGACGTCGTCACCGCGATGGGCGCGACCCCGGTCACCATGCCGGTACCGGATCTGCCGCAGGCGCTGTCGACCAACGCCGTCGACGGGGCGCTGATCCCCTGGGAGATCATTCCGCCGCTGAAGCTGCAGGAGGTCACCCAGTACCAGATCGAGGGACCGGACAAGAACCGGTTCGGCACGACGACCTTCCAGGTCTCGATGAACAAGGGTCGCTGGGAAGCGCTGCCGGACGATCTGAAGGCGGTGTTCGACAAGAATTCCGACGAGGCGTTCCTGCGCAAGGTCGCCGAGATCTGGCGCGGTGCCGACGATCACGGCATCAAGGTCGCGGTCGACGCCGGCAACGAGCACATCCAGCTCACCGCCGAGGAGATGCAGACCTTCAACGACGCGCTCGGACCGGTCGTCGACAAATGGCAGGCCGACCACACCGACTTCGATTCCGCGGCCCTCGTGGCGGCGGCGCGGGCGGCCATGGACAAGCACAAGTCCTGATGGTCCGCGACCACACAAATGGCGGCGGGGCAGTCATGCCCCGCCGCACCGGCCGGCTCGCCGCAGGCGTCCGGCTGGTCGCACGCCTCGTGCGCTACTGGGCGCTGGCCGGCGGCGTCCTTCTGACCGGGCTGGCCGTGATGACGGCGCTCAGCGCCGGCTCGAACATCGCCTTCTCGGTGCCGTTTCCGGCCGACCACGAACTGGTCAAGCATTTCGTCGCCATCGTCATCTTCATGTTCCTGCCCTACTGCCAGCTCGCCGGCGCCAACGTGACGGTGGACATCTTCACCGAGGGCATGAGCGCGGGCGCGAAGGCGGCGATGGCGCTGTTCTCGGCGATCTTCGCGGCGGCCTTCGCGCTGCTGCTGTTGCGCCAGATGTCCTACGGCTTCGGCAGCTACATCCAGTATCCGGAGGTCACGCCGGTTCTGAAGCTGCCGCTGTGGACCGCCTTCCCGCCCATCCTCCTGTCGCTCGCGCTGCTGTTTCTCGCGGCCGTGGTGACGATCCTCGACGGCGTCGCCGGCATGCGCGGCCAGCCGAAATGGACCGAGGACACTTCTGCGACAGCGAGCGAGTAGACCACGATGATCGACCCGTTCCTGCTCGGCATTCTCGGGCTTCTGCTGCTGTTGTTCCTGATCGCCGTGCGGGTGCCCATCGCCTACACGATGATCCTGGTGGGCATGGCCGGCACGGCGATCCAGTCGGGCTCGACGGTGCTTCTGTACCAGCTCAAGGACCTCGCCTACGCGCAGTTCTCTAACTACGATCTGTCGGTGCTGCCGATGTTCATCCTGATGGGTGGGCTGGCGTCGCGCTGCGGCCTGTCGCGCGATCTCTTCCGCGCTGCCAATGCCTGGCTCGGACGCTTCCACGGCGGTGTCGCCATGGCGGCGGTCGCGGCCTGCGCCGGTTTCGGCGCGCTGTCCGGCTCGTCTACGGCGACGGCCTCGACCATGGGGCAGGTCGCCTTGCCGGAACTGCGCCGCTACAAGTTCTCGCCGTCGCTGGCCACCGGCACGATCGCCGCCGGCGGCACGCTCGGCATCCTGATTCCGCCTTCGGTTGTGCTCATCGTCTACGCCATCATCGTGGAGACCAACATCGTCACGATGTTCGCCGCTGCGCTGATCCCGGGCATCCTGGCGATGCTGATGTTCATGGCGACGATCGCCATCTATGTCCGCTTCGTCCCGGGCTCCGGCCCGGTGGGTGAGGCGGTGCCGCGCCAGGAACTGGTGGCGGCGAGCATCGCGGTGATCCCGGTCGGGATCATCTTCGGTGTGGTCATCGGCGGCATCTATGCGGGCATCTACAGCCCGACGGCGGCCGCCGCGATCGGCGTCTTCCTCGTCGGCATCTACGGCTTCGGGCTTGGACGGCTGAACTGGGGCAGCTTCGTCGAGGCGCTGCTTGAGACTGCGCGCACCAGCGGCATGATCTTCCTGATCCTGCTTGGCGCCGAACTCCTGAAGATCTTCATGGCCCGCGCCGGCGTACCGCAGGCGGCGGCCGGCTTCCTTCAGGAGAGCGGCCTCGCGCCGTTCCAGATCCTTGCCCTGATCATCGTGGCGTTCCTGATCTTCGGCTGCCTGATGGACAGCCTCTCCATGGTGATCCTGGCGATCCCGTTCTTCTGGCCGGTCGTCGCCGGGCTCGATTTCGGGCTCGGCCCCGAGGAGACCAAGATCTGGTTCGGCATCATCATCCTGGTCGTGGTGGAACTCGGATTGATCACCCCGCCGGTGGGGCTGAACGTCTTCATCATCAACTCGCTCGCCCCGGACGTGCCGATGCGCGAGACCTTCAAGGGCGTGATGCCGTTCTTCGGATCGGAGATCGTGCGGGTGCTGCTGCTGATCGCCTTCCCGGCGATCTCGCTGCTGCTGCCGCGCCTGCTGCAATAGGCAGAGCGGAGGTCCGCGCCGACGGGAAGGGGAGCGCGTTCCCGACCGAGCCGGGAACGCGTGCCGTCAGTTGGTCAGGCGCTTTCGACGCTTTGCTCGATGGCGCCGAAGATCGAATGCCGGCGCTCGTCCAGCATCTCGATGCGCACCGTGTCGCCGAAGCCGAGGAACGGCGTGTCCGGATCGCCACCGCCGGCCGCCTCGGCGCGGCGAAGGCCGGCGAGGCTGGAATGGCCGGAGCCGCCCGCCTCGATCGAGGCGCCCTGACCGCCTTCCGGCCGGTCGGCGATCGCGCCCGAGCCGACGATCGTGCCGGCCGCCAGGCGGCGGGTCCGCGCTGCCCGGGCGACCAGCGCCGGGAGATCGAAGCGCGTGCCGATGCCCGCGTCGACCCGGCCCAGCGGCTTGCCGTTCAGGTCGACGCAGAGCGTGCCGCTGAGCCGGCCGCCGTCCCATGCGTCGCCGAGTTCGTCCGGCGTCACGGCGACGGGGGAGAAGGCCGGGCTTGCCGCGCCAGGACTGCCATCGGTCCCCGCAGGTGAATCGGGCGAGCCGCGCAGCGCGACGGCATTGACCAGCATGACCAGGCGGATCGCCTCGCGCGCTTCGGCGGGCCCCGCGCCCATCGGCACGTCACCGGTGATCACCGCGATGCCGCCGCCCAGATCGATGCCCCATGCCTCGTCGGCGGCGAGGATCGGCTCGCGCGGGCCGAGGATCGCATCCGACGCGCCCTGGCGGAGCTCCGGCCCGTCATCGGGCCCGGCGGCGTCCGTCGCGGCCTCGATCCATTGATAGGCGCGTGGCAGGGGGCTCGCCGCATCGTGCTCGTGGAAACGCTCGGCCGGCACCGCCCCGGTTTCGAGACTCTGGGCCAGCGTCGCCAGATGCGGCGCGACGCGCGCCCAGTCGTCGAGCGCCGCCTGCAGGGTCCGGGCGAGGAACGCGGCGTCGGTCATCTGCGTGAGATCGCGCGAGACGACGACGAGGCGGCCGTCGCGGCTGCCATCCTTGATGGTTGCAAGTTTCATGCGTCGGTGATCCTCCTCAAGAGGCTGCCGCAGCACCTGCTCCGGCAAGCCGGCCGGTTCCCGGACTCCACCTGCCGGGCCCTGGCGACGTCAAGCCTAGCACGCATGCGGGAATGTGGGGCGGGTTTCGCGCCGGCTCCCTACCGGCCTCAACCGGGCGCCGAGCCCGGCCGGCGGCGGGACGGCGGGGGGCGGCCGAACTCGACAGCGGACGGGGGATGCCATACGGATCGCCCATCGGCTTTGCGCCGCGAACCCCCAACGAGCCACGGATCCGCGTGCGTCCCTTCAGATGCCCGGGCCTTTCGAGAGACGAACATGCTGCATACGGTTTCCGCCTTCGACCGCATCGGCGAGGAGAACGCCTTCGCGGTGCTCGCACGTGCCACCGCCCTTGCCAATTCGGGCCGCGACATCATCAATCTGGGCATCGGCCAGCCGGATTTCCGCACGCCGGAGCATATCGTCGAGGCGGCCATCAAGGCGCTGCGCGACGGTCATCACGGCTACACGCCGGCCAATGGCCTGATCGCGACCCGCGAGGCCGTGGTGCGGCGGACGCTGGCGACGACCGGCATCGAGGTCTCGCCGGAATCGGTGATGATCCTGCCGGGCGGCAAGCCGACGATGTATGCGGCGATCCTGATGTTCGGCGAGCCCGGCGCCGAAATCCTCTATCCCGATCCGGGCTTTCCGATCTATCGCTCGATGATCGAGTTCACCGGCGCGACGCCGGTGCCGGTGCCGGTGCGCGAGGAGAACGGCTTCGCCTTCTCGGCCGAGGAGACGCTGTCGCTGATCACGCCGAAGACCCGGCTCCTGATCCTCAACTCGCCGGCCAACCCGACCGGCGGCGTGACCCCGCGCGCCGAGATCGAGAAGCTGGTGAAGGGCCTTGCCGACCATCCGGACGTGGCGATCATGTCGGACGAGATCTACGACGTGATGACCTATGACGGCGAGGCGCATTGCTCGCTCCTGACCTTCCCGGAAATCCGCGACCGGCTGATCGTCCTGAACGGCTGGTCGAAGACCTGGGCGATGACCGGATGGCGCATGGGCTGGTCGATCTGGCCCGATGTGCTGATGGACAAGATCCGCAAGCTGGCGGTCAATTGCTGGTCCTGCGTCAACGCCCCGAGCCAGTTCGCCGGCATCGCCGCGATCGACGGGCCGCAGGACGACGTCGAGACGATGATGCGGGCCTTCGACCGGCGCCGCAAGGTGGTGGTTGAGGGGCTGAACGCGCTGCCGGGCGTCTCCTGCGCGACGCCCAAGGGCGCGTTCTACGCCTTCCCGAACATCTCGCAGACCGGCTGGAAGGCCAAGAAGCTGGCCTCGGCCCTCCTGGAGGAGGCCGGCGTCGCGCTGATCGGCGGGCCGGATTTCGGCATTCTCGGTGAGGGCTATGTGCGGCTGTCCTACGCCAATTCGGAGGAGAACATCGTGCGGGCCCTCGAGCGCGTCGATGGCTTCCTGCGCTCGCAGTCGGTGCCGGACTGACAGCGGCGGACCATGGATATGCCGGGAAATCCGGGTGCGGTGGTTTAACTCTCGGGCCGACTGATTAGGTTGGAGAGCTTACCCCGAACACCAGGAGACGGCATGTCCGATCAGAACGACAACGAGAACGGCATCCAGGGTGTCATGGTGGAGAAGCTGGAGGGCGTTTCGCAGCTCCCCGACGGCAATGTCGCCCTGATCATCCGCAATGGCGACGCGCCCATTGGCCTCGTCTTCACGCCCCAGGACGCGCAGGACGCGGCGAAGCTTCTCGCTTCGGTGCATCCCGAAGACGGCGCACCGAACGGCGACGCCGCCTGAGGCAGGCTCTATCGATGGCGGGTGGCGCGCAGCCATCCGTCATTTTTCGTTTCGGGCGGTCTGGCCGCATGAAGGCCGGCAATGCCGATTTCGCGCCGGCGCTCGCAGGGCGGCGGCCCGAGATCAGTCGGTCCGGGGCAGGGCCTCGATCCAGGTTACAATCCGCGCGGCGAGGTCGTCGGTGGTCTGCGGCGACACGATATCACCCGCCAGGACGTGGCTCGCCGGATCGCCGCTCGCCGGCACCTCCACCACTTCGCGCGGACCCTGCCAGCGTTCCATGACCGCCTCCGTCGCGGCGGGATCGACGATCCGGTCGTTCGGCGAAAACAGCGTGAGGACCGGAAGCGCGATGCCGGAGATGTCGGCCCGCAGGGTTTCGCGCACCAGGGCCGCCATCGGGACCAGCGCGCCGATCGGATAGCGCGTCGTCCAGTTCTCCGCCTGCGAGTCGTTCAGCGGATCGAAGCCGCGGGTCTCGCCGCCGATCAGGGGCAAGAGATCGCGCGCCCAGGGCAGGTCCAGCGCAAAGGCCCAGCGGTCGAGCAGGCCGAAATTCGGCGAGATCAGCACCAGTCCCGCCACACCCTGCATCAGGCCCGGCTGCGTCGCCCCGAAGGTCGCCAGCGTGCCGCCGGTCGAGGTGCCGATGACGACGACCCGGTTGCCGATCTCGCGGCCGATGGCGACCGCTTCGGCCAGATCGTTGAGCCAGGCATTGACGTCGGCCTGTTCCATCGCGGCGCCGTCGCGGCCATGGCCGGTGAGGCGGGTGTAGAAGAGGTTCGCGCCCAAGGATGCCGCGACCTTGTCGGCGAGCGGCCGGGTCTCCCCCTTGGCGGCGGAGAAGCCGTGCACATAGACGATCGAGACCGGGGTGCGGGCGCGCGAGGCCGGATAGGCCCAGACGATCTCCTTCTGCGCGTTCGGGCGCAGATTGGGAATGTCCGCCTCGGTGCGCGCGAGATAGGCGTCGGCATCGGTGCCGATGGCGGCGGAATCGAAGCGGATCGTCGTTTCCACCGGTTCGCGCGGTCCGAACAGCCAGACGGCTGCACCGGCCAGCAGCAGGACGACAACGAGAGCGATAAGCGTTTTCCAGAGCAAGGGCAGCGTCCGTTCGGCGGTGGCAGGCGTGGCTTCGTCTATCGCGTCTGGTGCCGGCGTGAAACCGTCGGGATCGTCGCTCCCGTACCGGCGTTCAGCCGCGGCTGTCGCCGGCTTCGACCAGTCGCCGGATCAGCGCGCCGACCATCAGGTCGAGATGGGCACCGCCGCCATTCTTGTAGGCGGTGATGGCGTCGGGCGAGGACCGGCCGGCGGTTCCGGCGCACAGATCATGCAGGTCGCCCAGAACGTCTTCGGCGGTGATGGTGCCGGCGTCGAGGGGGATCTGGATCTCGCCGATATGGCCGAAGGTCGTGCGGCGGGAATCGACGAAGAGCTCGGCGCGCTCAAGAAGCGTGTCGTCGGCCTCGCGCATGTCGGGCCGGAAGGCGCCGATCAGATCGACATGCGTGCCGGGGCTCAGCCACTCGCCCTTCAGGAACGGCTCTCTCGACAGGGTGGCGGTGGAGACGATGTCGGCGGCAGCGACCGCCTCCGCCAACTCGGTCGCGACCGTCACCGGAATGGCATTGCCGGCGCATTCCGCCGCAAGCGCCTCGGCCTTGTCGATGCTGCGGTTCCACAGGATGATCTGCTCGAGGTCGGGGAAGAGCTCGCCATAGGCCGGGATCAGCGTACGGGCGACGGTGCCGGCGCCGCAGATCAACAGCCGCCGCGAATCGGAGCGGGCCAGCAGCCTGGCGCCGAGGACGGAATCGCCGGCGGTCTTCCATTTGGTGACGAGAATGCCGTCGACGAGAGCCGTGGGCGCGCCGCTGTCCTCGTCGAACAGCAGCATGCCGCCCTGTACGGACGGCAGCGGTGGGTGGCGGCGGGGATTCTCCGGATAGACCGTCACCGATTTCAGCGCGATGCCGAGGCCTTCGATCCAGGCGCCGCGATTGAGCAGGCTGCGGCCATCGCGCGACAGCAGCATGTCGCCGATTTCGGCCTGCGGCAGTCGATGCGCCTCGCGGATCGCCTCGGTCACCGCCGTCCAGGTCAGGAGATGATCCGCGTCCGCGGCACCGATGATCCTCATCGCGGCGCGTCCCCGGCGACCATGCTGGTGGGGGCCGGCGTGTGGTGCGCCTTGGCCAGTGCCTCGACCGATTCGATCGCCGGCGTCTGGACCATCCGCGTCGCATAGGGCGTAAAGCCGTGCTTGCGGTACAGCGGCAGGGCGGCGGGATGGTCGAGCGTGTTGGTCTCGATGGTCAGGCGTTCGGCGCCTTCCGAAAATCCGGTGACGATCGCCTTGGACACCAGATGATCGGCAAGGCCGCGACCGCGAAAGGCCGGCATGATGCCGAGATGGACGATGCGGGCCGATTTCAGCGACCGGCGCATTTCCAGTTCGAACCAGCCGGCAACGATGTCGTCGGCCAGGAGCACGAAGATGCGGGTCGCCTCGTCGTGAATTTCCCGGTCGAGGCGGTCGTCCGGCAGGATCCGCGACGTCCAGTGATGCGGGTCTCCAACGCTGCGATAGAGCGTGCGATAGGCATCGAGCGCGATGTCGCGGATTTCGCGGAAGCTCAGCTCCGCGTCGGAAGCCGGCGGCGAGGCCACCCGCTCGGGCGGCTGACGCAGTTCCAGGCTGGTGACCGTGGTCGTCAACAGGCGCATGGGGATCACGGTCCGGTCACGACCGGTGTGTCGGTCGCGCCGCCCCATTCCGTCCAGGAGCCGTCATAGAGCCGGTGCTGCCGGCTGCCGAGGGTTTCAAGCGCCAGATTGAGCACGGCGGCGGTCACGCCCGAGCCGCAGCTCGTCACCACCGGTGCATCGGGATCGACGCCCGCCGTGGCGAAGGCGGCGCGCAGTTCCTCGGGCGATTTCAGCCGGCCGTTCTCGGCAAGCTGCAGGAAGGGCAGATTGCGGGCGCCGGGCATGTGGCCGGCGCGAACGCCGGGGCGCGGCTCGGCGGCGTCGCCGGCAAAGCGGTCGGCCGGGCGGGCATCCACCACCTGCAGCGCGCCGTCGTCGACGACCTGGCGCATCTCATCGAGGGTCGCGACGGCATCGGCGTCGAAGCTGGCCTCGAAGGAGGCGGGCTCGGGCGAGACCTTGCCGGTTTCGACCGGGTGATTGCCGGCTCGCCAGGCCGGAAAGCCGCCATCGAGAATGCGCACGTCCTTCGCACCATAGGTCCGGAACATCCACCAGACGCGCGGCGCGGAAAACAGGCCCATCCCGTCATAGACGACGATGGTGTCGGTCTCGCGGATGCCGAGCCTGCCGACGGCTGCGCCGAAATCGGCGGCCGCGGGCAAGGTGTGCGGCAGCGACGAGGCCGGATCGACGATCGCGTCCTGATCGAAGAACACCGCGCCGGGAATATGGGCGGTCTCGAATTCGGGTTCGGCCAGACGCTTCTGCGCCGGCAGATACCAGGAGGCGTCGACGACCGAGAGGCCCGGCTTGCCGAGGTGGCCGGCGAGTTCGTCGGGAGAGATCAGGAAGGGGTTCTGGCTCATGCGCCGCCTCGATCATGCACTGGTGCCACGGAGCGCCGCGGCCAACGGATGGCGCAGTAGATCGCACCCGTTCCCGTCGCGGCAAGGGCAGTTACGGGTTTCAGGCGGGCAGGGGGCCGAAGCGGATGCGGAAGCGCCGGTTGACCTTGCCCTTCTTCTCGATCTTGCCGATGTGGATCTCGCCGACTTCGCCGGTTTCCAGGACGTGGGTGCCGCCGCAGGGCTGGGTGTCCACCGACCCTTCGTCGCCGACGCAGACCAGGCGGATGCGCCCGGTGCCGCGAGGCGGCTTGACGTTGGCCGACTTCACCAGGCCCGGATTGGCGTCGAGTTCGGCATCGCTGATCCAGCGGGTGAAGACCGGATGGTTGGCCTCCACCAGTTCCATCAGGCCGGCGGTGACCTCGGCCTTGTCCGGCGCGCCTTCGGGAATGTCGAAGTCGACGCGGCTCTCGTCCTCGCCGACCGCCGCGCCGGTGATCGGGAACGGACAGACGACCGTCAGGAGATGGCAGGCCGTGTGCATGCGCATCAGCTTGTAGCGGCGCTTCCAGTCGACATGCAGCACCAGGGTCTCGCCGGGCTGCGGCAGGGTCGCCGCGTCCTCGACCAGCATCAGGATGGTGGTCTTGTCGGCGGCGTAGACCGTGTCGACGATCTTCACCTGGCGGCCGTCGGCCGTCTCGACGAAACCGGTATCGCCCGGCTGGCCGCCGCCCGCCGCGAAGAAATTGGTGCGCGCGAAGACGAGGCCGGGGCGCCCGTCGGCGGTGGTCTCGACGCGCAGCAGTTCGGCTTCCATCGTCGAAAGATAGGAATCGTCCTGATAGACGCGCTCGGTTCCGGCCTCGGACATGGTCAGTCCACCGGCTCGAAGGGCACGTCGAATTGCGGCGTGCGCTCGATCCACTCGGGGACCGGCAGGCCCTTGTCGCGCAAGAAGGCCGGGTTGAACATCTTCGACTGGTAGCGATTGCCGTAGTCGCACAGGATGGTCACGATGGTGTGGCCGGGGCCCATCTCCTTCGCCATGCGGATGGCGCCGGCGATGTTGATGCCCGACGAGCCACCGAGGCAGAGCCCTTCCTCGGTGATCAGGTCGAAGACGATGCGCAGGGCCTCGTCGTCGGGGATCTGGTAGGCGAAGTCCGGCTCGAAGCCTTCGAGATTGGCGGTGATGCGGCCCTGGCCGATACCCTCGGTGATGGACGAGCCTTCCGACTTGAACTCGCCGGTCGTGTAGTAGCTGTAGAGCGCGGCGCCCATCGGATCGGCGATGCCGAACTTGATCTGCCCGGAGCGGCGCTTCAGGCCCATGGCGGTGCCGGCCAGGGTGCCGCCGGTGCCGACGGCGCAGATGAAGCCGTCGATCTCGCCGCCGGTGCCGTGCCAGATTTCCTCGGCGGTGGTGACCACGTGGCCGTCGCGATTGGCGAGGTTGTCGAACTGGTTCGCCCAGATGGCGCCCTGCGGATGGGTCCTGGCCAGCTGTTCGGCGAGGCGGCCGGAGACCTTCACGTAATTGTTCGGGTTCTTGTAGGGGACCGCCGGCACTTCGATGAGCTCGGCGCCCATCAGGCGCAGCGCGTCCTTCTTTTCCTCGCTCTGGGTCTCGGGGATGACGATCACGGTGCGATAGCCGAGCGCGTCGGCGACCAGCGACAGGCCGATGCCGGTATTGCCGGCGGTGCCTTCGACGATGATGCCGCCGGGCTCCAGGAGACCCTTCTCCTCGGCATCGCGGATGATGAACAGCGCGGCGCGGTCCTTGACCGACTGGCCGGGGTTCAGGAATTCGGCCTTGCCGTAGATCTCGCAGCCCGTCGCTTCCGATGCCTTGTGCAGTCGGATGAGCGGCGTGTTGCCGATGGCGTCGAGGACGGAATTGTATCGGGACATCTGGGACCTGATTGGCGGGATGCGGAATGCTGCCGCGAAACTATGACCGGCGGGTGGGGGTGGCAAGGCAATGATTGCCGTGACGGGAAACTTGTGTGCCGCCACGCACCGGGAATCTGCACGCTAATGCAAGATCGGCGACCGAATCGGTAACGGCAGCGACGGCGGCGTCCGGGCGGTTCAGCCCTTCACTTCCCCATAGGCGTCGAGCGCCCGCTTGCGGGCCGTCCCGTGATCGACGATCGGCTTCGGATAGGTCTTGCCCA
Source organism: Aurantimonas sp. DM33-3 (assembly GCF_014334315.1). Classification (NCBI taxonomy): domain Bacteria; kingdom Pseudomonadati; phylum Pseudomonadota; class Alphaproteobacteria; order Hyphomicrobiales; family Aurantimonadaceae; genus Aurantimonas; species Aurantimonas sp. DM33-3. The sequence goes on from NZ_JACSGS010000006.1 coordinate 117,728, forward strand.
GCTCCACCCCGGCCTCGGCCCGGGTGTCGGCATCGGCCTCCCAGGGCGCGTGCAGGGCCTTGTCCGGCAGATCGGCGAGTTCGGGCACGAAGCGGCGAATATAGTCGCCGTCGCCATCGAAGCGCTGGCTCTGTGTGACCGGATTGAAGACCCGGAAATATCGCTGGGCGTCGGCGCCGCTGCCGCCGATCCATTGCCACTGGGCCGTGTTCGAGGCGATGTCGCCATCGACCAGCGTATCCCAGAACCAGCGCTCGCCCTCGCGCCAGTCGATCAGCAGATCCTTGGTCAGGAAGGAGCCGACGATCATCCGCACGCGATTGTGCATCCAGCCGCATTCCCAGAGCTGGCGCATGCCGGCATCGACAATGGGGTAGCCGGTAAGGCCCTTCTGCCAGGCCCGCAGCTCGGTCTCGGCGCTGCGCCAGGGGAAGGCGTCGAAACGCTCATTGTAGTTCTGCGTCGCGAGAGGCCCGAAATTGTGGAGCAGGTGATAGTTGAAGTCGCGCCAGACCAGCTCCTTCTTGAAGGTCTTCAGCGCGTCGCCCGGAATGGTCTTGCGCCGGTTCGCATAGGCTTCCGCCGTGTGCCAGAGCCGATAGGGCGAGATCTCGCCCCAGCGCAGATGCGGCGACATGCGCGAGGTGGCGTCGTCCCCCGGGCGATCCCGCCCGTCGGGATAATCGTCCAGCCATTCGTCGCAGAATTCCTCGAAGCGCTCATGCGCGGCGGCTTCGCCGACCTCCCAGAACGCCGCGATACCGCCGGACCAGTCAGGACGCGTCGGCAACAGGTCCCAATCCTCCAGCCTGTCCGAGCGGGGCTGGTCTTGAAGCGCTGCCAGCTTGTCCGGCGGATCGATCGGATCGCGGGGCTCATCTTCGGCGAGGTTCTTCCAGAACGGCGTATAGACCTTGTACCAGCCGCCGGTCTTGGTGCGCACCTTGTCGGGGTCGTGCAGGATGTTGGCGGTGAAGCGCTGCACCTCGACATCGCCGCCCAGCGCCTGCTCGACGGCGTCGTCGACGGCGCGCGAGGCCTGATCGTAGCGCCGGTTCATCAGAAGCGTCGTCGCGCCGGTCGATTCGACGATGTCGACGACATGGTCGCGCGCCTTGCCGTGGCGCAGGATCAGCGGCGCCCCCTTGTCGGCGAGATCCTTGCCGAAGCGGTCCAGCGAATGATGCAGCCACCATTTGTGCGCGCCGCCCAGGGTCCGCACACCGTCGCTCTCCTCGTCGAGAACCACCAGCGGCACGACCGGGCGTCCGCTGTCGGCGGCTTCGGCCAGGGCCGGGTTGTCGTCCAGCCTGAGATCGTCCCGAAGCCAGACGACGATCGGTTCGCTTTGTGATGTCTGCGTCATGAATGCTGCCTACGCTTGTCCCGACGTGATCCGGCCGGCCCGGTATGGGGCACCATGTGTCGCGAAAGCGCGGAGAGGCGAGGGCGGTGCGACCAAACGGGCCGAATCGCGGCAGCGCTTGGTCTGTCCGGCAGAGGGGAAGCAGGGCGCTGAAACGAAGAAAGCCGCCGGTCGCGAGACCGACGGCTTTCAAGAAACTGGCTCCCCGAGCAGGGCTCGAACCTGCGACAATTCGATTAACAGTCGAACGCTCTACCAACTGAGCTATCGGGGAATGACGCGTCCAACGCGTTGGCGTGCCTATAGCAAAGCGATTGCGCATTTGCCAACCCGTCCGGGCAAAAAAACGCATCGCAGCATGGCGGAAAAACCGACAGGGCGGCAAAGGCTTGTGCGGACGGGGCGCCGCGCCCATTTCGCAGCGCAGGTGACGGGCCACAAGGAATGCCGCAGGTCATGGACGAACAGCAGGATGCGCCCGATGCCGGCGGCCATGACGAAGCGTCGGTCCGCAAGGCGCACCGTATTGCGGTGATGGGGCGCGACATGCCGCTGCCCGCCTCGCGCGGCCTGCGGATCGCCACGGGCGCCGCACTGGTCCTGGGCGGCACCGTCGGCTTCCTGCCGATCGTCGGCTTCTGGATGATTCCCCTCGGCCTTCTGGTGCTGTCGGTCGATCTCGGCCCGGTGCGGCGGTGGCGCCGCCGCACGGCGGTGCGCTGGGGCCGCTGGCGGGCAACCCGCCGCAACTGAGCGATCGGCCCGTCTGCCCGTCAGCGCAGCCGCGTCGGCCGCCACACCACGATATTCGGACGGCGGTCCCGATCGAGCTCCCTGGCCTCGACCTCGCAGTCGCGTTCGCGGCATTCGCGGCAGCGAAACGCCAGTTTTTCCAGCGGGCCCGCCGGATCGGCGGCCATGGCCAGGTCCACCGCCAGGAACGAGGCGGCATGGCCGCATTTGCGGCATGTGGCGGTGATCAGCATGCCGCGCCGTGCGGCTTCGCCGAGGGTCCCCGATCGTGGTCTGCTGGTATCGCTCATGCCCGCTAGATGGAACGAAGCATGAACATCGTCAACGGAAAAAAGGGCGCTGCCGCAAGTCCGGCAGCGCCCTGCGGGCGACGGGAGCTGGGAGGATGCTCCGGTGCCGATTACAGGCCGTTGGCGACCGGCTGATAGGCCAGCGGCGTGACGGTCGTGCGGGTGGCGGGCGCGAATCGCGCCGCGTCACGGGCGGTGTGCGGTGCGGCCCGGCGTTCGGTGCGGGTCACGCGACGAGCGTCGCTGCGAACCGCATCGCTGCGGTCGGCCGCGGCGCGCTGGCTGGACTGGAACTCGCCGTAGAAATGGCCGTAGCCGACGTCGCCGGTGGAGGCGAGCTGTGCCGAGGCGGGAGCGGCGAAGGCGAGGGATGCCGCGAGGCCTGCGGCGAGGAGCGAAAGCGTCTTCATGGCAATGGTCCCTTGGTTTGGGGGCTCCGGCGGACTGCATTTTGCAGTGTCCGGAACCCGCTAATGCATGCGATGCATCAGACCTATTGTTGGAACGTTCCCGGTGGTAGATGGCGGAATTGCAACTCGTCGTCCTACTGGTGGAACGCATGCCCAATCTCGATGACCTCTTCTATTTCGAGGCCGTGGTGCGCCATGGTGGCTTTGCGGCAGCGGGCCGGGCACTGGGCATTCCGAAGTCGAAGCTGAGCCGCCGCGTCGCCGCTCTGGAGCAGCGGCTCGATGTCCAGCTCTTGGAGCGCTCGGCCCGTCGGCTGTCGCTGACGGCGGTCGGCGACGTGTTCTACGGCCATTGCCGTGCGGCGCTCGCCGAAGCCGAGGCGGCCGAGGAGGCGGCGCAGACCCTGACCGCCGAGCCGCGTGGGCTGGTTCGGCTCGGCTGCCCCCCGGGCTTCGGCGAACATGCGCTGGCCGGCGTGCTGCCGGCGTTCTTCGCGGCCTATCCCAAGGTGCGGCTGCAATTGCTGGTGTCGCTGGAGACCATCGATCTCATTGCCGAACGGGTCGACGTGGTGATCCGCGCCAATCTCGCCTTCGAGGAGAACTCCGATCTGGTGGCGCGCAAGCTGGGCCCGATCGGCATCGTCCTGGTGGCGAGCCCGGCCTTCCTGGCGGCGCATCCGGCCATTGCGCGACCGGAGGATCTGGCCGGCCTGCCGACGATCGCCCATCAGAAGACCCAGGACCAGAGCATCTGGGAACTCTATGACGGCGCCGACCGGCCGGTGCGGATCCGCCACGAACCGCGGCTCCTGGTCAACGACTTCGCCGTCTCCCGCGAGGCCGCCATTGAGGGGCTGGGCGTCGCGATGCTGCCCCAGGCGGTCTGCTACGACGCGCTCGCCTCAGGCGCGCTGGTCCGGGTGCTGCCGGATTATCATGCCGGCGAGAGCATGGTGCATCTCCTGTTCACGTCGCGGCGCGGCATGCTGCCGGCCGTGCGGCTGCTCGTCGATCACCTGATCGACACGCTGCCGGAGGTAATGCGGCGCAAGCGCGCGGCCGTATACGAATCGCAAACCGTCGCCTGAGCGCCAAGTCGCTCATCTGGAACCGAATTCCGCTTCGACCCCTTTCGCTTTCCAACAAACGAATGAGAGGCGGATACAATGTTCAAGCAGCTTGCGGCAGTCCCTATCCTGGCAGCAGCGCTCTTCACGGTTCCGGCCAGCGCCCAGTCGACCTCCGGCGATTCCCTGTCGCAGGGGATGATCGAGATGGCGTCGCTGTCGGTCGAGCCGCGCGAGAGCCGCAGCATCAAGAGTGCGTCCAACGGCGTGCCGATCCCGACGCCGCGGCCGGAGACGATCCGCAACATCGCGCCGCAGGAGCCCGTCGAGCGCACCGCCGAAGGCTATCGCCTGATCGGCCCGCGCTTCTTCCCGGCCCAGTAAGCTGCATGCGCTGACAGGCGATGGCGCCGTCGGTCGTCGAACTGTCTTGAATGCAACGTCGGGGAAAAAGCTGGAGGCCTCGGAGGGAATCGAACCCCCGTGCAAGGATTTGCAGTCCTCTGCGTAACCACTCCGCCACGAGGCCTCACCGGCGCTGTACCTACTGATTTGATTGGGCTCTCGCAAGCCCCTCCGATCCGATCTGCGAACATCGTCATGCCGGCACGCCGGCAGCCCCGGTTTTCTGTCACGCCGCAACGCCGAACGGTGCGTTGCGGCGATCTTCGCCTTGCCTCGCTTCTAGGGCGCGACTAAGGAAACGACAGAGAACAAGGCGAAACGGCGACGAGAGATCGGAATGTCGACCATGGACTTTGATGCCGCCCGTACGCGGATGGTGGACAACCAGATTCGCACCACCGACGTGACCCGCCACGAGATCCTGCGGGCCTTCCTCGAGGTGCCGCGCGAAGAGTTCGTGCCGGCCGCGCGCAAGCCGCTGGCCTATATCGACGAGGACGTGCCGCTCGGCCACGGCCGCTTCATCATGGAAGCCTCTCCCTTCGCCAAGCTGATCCAGCTGGCCGCGATCCGTCCTGACGACGTCGTTCTCGATGTCGGCTGCGGCACCGGATATTCGTCGGCGGTGCTGTCGCATCTGGCCGGCTCGGTGGTCTCGCTGGAGCAGGATCCGGAGCTTGCCGAAGCGGCGACCGAGAACCTCGCCCGGCTCGACTATGTCACCTGCGCCGTCGTCGAAGGGCCACTGAACGAAGGCTATCCGTCGGAAGCGCCGTTCGACGTCATTTTCGTGCAAGGTTCTGTCGACATTCTGCCTGAAACCCTGCTCGAACAGCTTCGGGATGGTGGCCGTCTGGTTGTCGTCGAGGGGCAGGGCAATGCGGCGGAAGCCAAGCTCTACTTCAAGGACGACAACGGCGTCGTCGGCAGCCGGTTCGGATTCAACTGCAGCATCCGGCCGCTGCCGGGCTTTCAGAGGAAGGCCGAGTTCGCCTTCTGAGCGATCAGCATCGTTGCAGATTTGCCGATTCGCGAAACAAATGCCGGGCAGGGGGCCGCGTCGCTTGATCGATCGGCCGTGCGCCTGATTAGTATGCCCAAACCTCAAATGGCATTCCCGGGTCTGACGTTTCCGGGAGACGTCGGGGCGGGGGCGGTGACCGTTACCTAAGTGGGCCGCGTCATGGAGTATGAACATTGATCGGCAAGACTGTGATTGCCGCGCTTCTGGCCGCGGGCACCCTGTTGTCCTCTCCCAGTGGGGCGCTGGCGGAAACGCTGACCGGGGCGCTCGCAAAGGCCTACAAGTTCAATCAGGATCTCAATGCCGCCCGCGCCCAGCTCCGCGCGACTGACGAGAACGTGCCGCAGGCCCGCTCGGCGCTCAGGCCCTTCATCAGCGGCGTCGGTTCGGCGAATGCCAGCCGCAGCCGCACGACCCGTGGCGACGACCTGCCGCGGATTCGCGACCGGACCGACTCGATCGGTTTCGGCGTGCAGCTGAACCAGACGATCTTCGACGGCTTCCAGACCCAGAACAACGTCGCCGCGGCGCAGGCCCAGATCCGGGCGGCGCGCGGCAATCTGTCGAACACCGAACAGAACGTCCTGTTCGACGCCGCCAGCGCCTACATGAACGTCCTGCGCGACCGGCGCATCGCCGCGCTGCGCCGCGAAAATCTCGGCTTCCTCGAAGAGCAGGTGCGGGCCGCCAGCGCACGGTTCGAAGTCGGCGAGGGAACGCGGACGGATGTCGCCCAGGCGGAATCCCAGCAGGCGCTCGCAACGGCGCTCCTGAACAGCGCCCTGTCGCAGGTGGCGTCCAGCGAGGCGACCTATTTCGACATCATTGGCGATTCGCCCGATAATCTGGTTGCCGGCACGCTGCCGTCCGGCGTGCTGCCGCGCTCGGTCGATGAGGCCTTCCGCGTTTCTCAGGCGGAGCATCCGGCGATCCAGGCGACGCTGGCAGCGGTCGACGCGGCGGCCTTCCAGGTGAAGTCGGCCGAAGGCGCCTTCCTGCCCGAGCTCAGCCTGACCGGCCGTGTGGACGACACCTACGCCCTCAACGAGCGCGACCCGCAGAGCCTGCCGGGCGTGCGCGTAAACACCCAGAACGAGGTCTCCGCCTCGGTCGGGGCGCAGCTGACGATCCCGATCTATCAGGGCGGTCGCGCCAGTTCGGTCGTGCGCCAGGCCAAGGAAGTCCTCGGCCAGCGGCGCATCGAGGTGGATGGCGCCCGCGACCAGGTGCGGGCCGCTGTGGCGACGGCATGGGCGCAGTTGCAGGCGGCGCGGGCCAACATCACCGGCTACCGGGCCCAGGTCGACGCGGCGCGGCTGGCCCTCAACGGCGTCATCGAGGAGCGCAATGTCGGCCAGCGCACCACGCTGGACGTCTTGAACTCCCAGGCCGACGTGATCTCGGCGCAGATCCTTCTGGCCGGTTCGACCCGCGACGAGGTCGTTGCCGGCTATGCCGTTCTGTCGGCCATCGGCCGCCTGTCCGCCGAGCGTCTCAACCTCGTGGCGAGCGTCTATCGACCGACCGAGCATTACGAGGCGGTCGAGGACAAGTGGTTCGGCCTGCGCACGCCCGACGGCCGCTGAGCTTCGATCGGGCGAGCCGGACCCCGCGAAGCGAGTCCGGCCGGCAACAGCACGCTGCAAGAAGCTGGTGATAGAGACGCTGAAGGGCCTTGCGGGATTCCCGTCGAGGCCCTTTGCGCTTAGGCTTCACGCATGATTCGAGCGATAGGGTCTGCGCCTGTCGCCCAATTTTGCGGGAGCTCGTCATGAGCAATGCTCTACCGGCACGGGAACCGTCCATGGACGAGATCCTGGCCTCGATCCGGCGTATCATCGAAAGCGGCGAGGAGAAGTCTCCTTCGCGCCGGGCTGCGGCCAAGCCGGCCGCCTCGGCCGAGCGCGATGAACCTCAGGCTGCCGAGCCGGCAACGGGCGCGCAGCAGGGCACGAGGCCCGCGCTGACGGAGCCGCGCCTTGACAGGCAGGCGCCGGTTCAGGCCGAGCGCGACGAGGTTTCCGGCTTCGACGGGCTCGGACGCCCGGCCAACGATACGGTGCGCCAGGCCCCCCGTCCCAAGCTCGGGATCGTGCCGCCTGCGGCGCCGATCGCGGACGATGAGGATTCCGAGGACGACGCCGGGATGTCGTCCGGCCCGGGCCTCTCGCTGGACATGGTCGAAGACGAGGTCGAGACGGCCGTCCGCGAGGCGGTTGCGGCCCATGACGGCCGCCTGGGCAATGCGGCGGATGCGACCGACGCGGACATCTTGGAAGACGTGACGGCGCTGTCGTCGGCCCGGCTGCAGGCTGCCTCGCTCGCCGCGGCGTCCGAGCGCCGGACGGACGCGGTGCGCGATTCCGTTGCCGATGTCTCTGCCATGGCTGCCACCGACGACGAAGACGAAGTGCCTGCTGAAGCGCGGCTGGAGCCGGCGGAGGCGATGGCCTCCGCGCAGGCCGCGCCGATGCCGGACTGGTCCACTGCGACATCGGCCGCTGCCGAGGTTTCGGCCGACGCCGACGAGCCGGCCGATTATCTCGGCGAGTTCGACGAGGACGAGTTCGCCAGCGAGCTTCTCGACCGGGCCGGCCTGTTCGAGGCCGGCCGGGCCGATGCCGAGGCGGCAACCGATTCCGTCGCCGGCGATGGCGCCGAAGACAAGGACGGGGAGGCCGAAGAGGCTCCGGCCATGACCGCGCCCCCGTCGCCGCAGGCGTACGAGCCGGCCAAGGCCAAGGCCAAGGCCGCGGAAGCCGTCGATGCGCCGGCGACACCGTCCGCACCGGTGGCCGCGACAACCGCGGCCGAGATCCATGCCCTTGTCTCGCACGAGGCCGGCGAACGCATCGCCGGGTCGTTCGACGATCTCGCCCGCGTCATCCGCGACGAGCAGATGCGCACCATGGACGAGACCGTCCGCCAGATGCTGCGGCCGATGCTGCAGGAATGGCTCGACGACAACCTGCCGCGCCTCGTCGAGCGACTGGTTCGCGAGGAGATCGAGCGCGTCGCCCGCGGCGGTCGCCGCTGACGAACCCGGCCTGCGGCGCGCAGATCGCATCGCGGGCCGACACGGCTCTTCGTTGACAGTGTCGAAAGCAAGGCTGTAACCGGTTCTGGAACATCACCGCCCCGGGGAATCCGGCTGGCGCGCGCACCGGACAAGCCATGATCGAAAAGACCTATGACGCCGCGGCGATCGAGCCGCGTATCGCCGAGCGTTGGGAAGAGGCCGAGGCCTTTCGCGCCGGAGCCGGCGCCGCCGAGGATGCCGAAGCCTTCTCGATCGTCATTCCGCCCCCCAATGTCACCGGTTCGCTCCATATGGGGCACGCGCTGAACGACACGTTGCAGGACGTGCTGGTGCGCTTCGAGCGCATGCGCGGCAAGAAGGTGCTGTGGCAGCCCGGCCTCGATCACGCCGGCATCGCCACGCAGATGGTTGTCGAGCGCCAGCTGGCCGAGCGCAAGGAGCCGGGCCGGCGCGACATGGGCCGCGACGCCTTCATCGAGCGGGTCTGGCAGTGGAAGGGCGAATCGGGCGGGGCGATCCTCGGCCAGCTGCGTCGTCTCGGCGCGTCCTGCGACTGGTCGCGCGAGCGCTTCACGATGGATGAGGGCCTGTCGAAGGCGGTGCTGCACGTCTTCGTCGAGCTCTATCGCAAGGGCCTGATCTACAAGGACAAGCGTCTCGTCAATTGGGACCCGAAGCTGCTGACGGCGATTTCGGACCTCGAGGTCGAGCAGAAGGAGGTGAAGGGGCACCTCTGGCATTTCCGCTATCCGCTGGCCGATGGCGTGACCTACGAACATCCCTACAATGTCGATGCGGAGGGCAACCGCACCGCGTGGAAGCCGTCGGATGGCGAGCCCGCCGGCTACGAGACCCGCGACCATCTGGTCGTCGCGACGACCCGGCCCGAGACCATGCTGGGCGACAGCGGCGTGGCCGTCAGCCCGGAGGATCCGCGTTACCGTGACCTCGTCGGCAAGTCCGTCATCCTGCCGCTGGTCGGCCGCCGGATTCCGATCGTTGCCGACGAATATCCCGATCCCGAGGCCGGCACCGGCGCGGTGAAGATGACGCCGGCGCACGACTTCAACGATTTCGAGGTCGGCAAGCGCCACGATCTCAAGCAGATCAACATCCTGACGATCGCCGCGAAGATCACCCTGGCCAAGAACGAGGCCTTCCTCGACGGACTGGAGGAGACCGCCGAACTCGAGCGCACCATTGCGGCGCTCGACGGCGAGGACCGCTTTGCCGCGCGCGAGGCCATCGTCGCGATGATGGAGGAGGGCGGTCTCCTCGCCGCCGTCGAGGACCATCCGCACACGGTGCCGCATGGCGACCGCGGCGGCGTGCCGATCGAGCCGTTCCTCACCGACCAGTGGTATGTCGACGCCAAGACGCTGGCCGAGCCGGCCATCGCCTCGGTGCGCGAGGGCCGTACCAAGTTCGTGCCGAAGAACTGGGAAAAGACCTATTTCGACTGGATGGAGAACATCCAGCCCTGGTGCATCTCGCGCCAGCTCTGGTGGGGTCACCAGATCCCAGCCTGGTACGGTCCGGACGGCGAGATCTTCGTCGCCAAGACCGAGGAAGAGGCCGTCGCCGCGGCGCTGTCGCACTATGTCACCAACGGCACGATCGACGACGAGGAAGCCCGCGCCATGGCCGCCGACCCGGCGCGCCGCGACGGCTTCCTGCACCGCGACGAGGACGTTCTCGACACCTGGTTTTCGTCGGCCCTGTGGCCGTTCTCGACGCTCGGCTGGCCGGACCAGACGCCGGAGCTGGCGACCTATTATCCGACCAGCGTCCTCGTCACCGGCTTCGACATCATCTTCTTCTGGGTTGCCCGGATGATGATGATGGGCCTCGAATTCATGGATGAGGAGCCGTTCCACACGGTCTATGTCCACGCCCTGGTTCGCGACAAGACCGGCGCCAAGATGTCGAAGTCGAAGGGCAATGTGGTCGATCCGCTCGATCTCATCGACGAGTTCGGCGCCGACGCCCTGCGCTTCACCCTGGCGATCATGGCGGCGCAGGGCCGCGACGTGAAGCTCGATCCGCAGCGTATCGCCGGCTATCGCAACTTCGGCACCAAGCTGTGGAACGCGACCCGCTTCGCCGAGATGAACGGCGCCGTGCACGGCGGCACGCTCGATCCGTCGCAGCTCTCGCTGCCGCTGAACCGCTGGGTCGTGACCGAGCTCGGCCGCACCATCGCCGAGACCGAGACCGCCATCGCGGCCTACCGCTTCAACGAGGCGGCCGCGACGCTCTACCGCTTCGTCTGGAACCTGTTCTGCGACTGGTATGTGGAGCTGGCCAAGCCGGCTCTGATGGGCAGCGACGAGGCCGCGGCCAACGAGGTGCGGCACGTCATGGGGTCGGTGCTCGACCGGATCTACGCGCTGCTGCATCCGTTCATGCCGTTCATCACCGAGGAGCTGTGGCAGGTGACCGCCGCCGGCGAACGCGCCTCGCTGCTCTGCCATGCGGCCTGGCCGGTGCTCGACTTCGCCGACCGCGACGCCGCCGACGATATCAACTGGCTGATCGAGGTGGTGTCGGAGATCCGCTCGGTGCGGTCGGAGATGAACGTGCCGGCGGCGACCGAGGCCGATCTCGTCGCGGTGGCGCCGGATGCCGCGACCGCGGCGCGGCTGGAGCGGCACGGCGCCGCGGTGAAGCGGCTGGCACGGCTGGCGACCATCGTCACCGCGGAGACCGCGCCGGAACAGTCGGCGCAGATCCTAGCGGCGGGCGGAAGCTTCGCCCTGCCGCTGGCCGGGCTCATCGACGTCGCCGCCGAGCGCAGCCGCCTCGGCAAGGCACGCGACAAGGCCCTGGGCGAGATCGAGCGGATCGACCGCAAGCTCTCCAACCAGAAGTTCGTCGCCAACGCGCCTGACGAGATCGTCGAGCAGGAGCGCGAGAAGCGCGAAGGCTACCGGATCGAGGCCGACAAGCTGTCGGCCGCGCTCGAACGGCTGCAGTAGCTTTATAATTCGGAGCACGGCGTGTCCTCGCAAGGAGGCGCCGTGCTCCTGCAATGCCCGGTATCGTCCGGCCCTTGGTGCCAAGCCGCCGATCTGTCGTATTTATGACACGCTCGAGACACGATTTTGTCTCCTCGCGCCGTGCGCGCGCCGATCTCTCCCTACGTAACTCCCCGTTCCCCCACGCGAAAAAGCAGAATGTGCAAAGGCTTGCGCAGGCTTCGCCGGCTATGATCGCCGCTGTGGCGGAAGCGTCGCAATCGCCCCGGTGTTGCAACCGGGGAGTTCCGGACCGCGAATTTATCGTTTACGTTTGCGTCAACTTTCAGCGGCTGGGTTCCCGCGGAAGTTCAACAAGAGTGGGGGGATTCCATTGCGAACTTTTCTGACAACGATTCTCGGCGCGTCCCTGGCTTCGGCGGCGCTCAGCACGTCGGCCCTCGCCGGTGGCTTCCAGCGCGGCACGGCTGACACGGACATCCTGTTCGAGCAGGGCACCGCCGTGATGCGGACCGGCGTCACCTACGTCAATCCGCAGCGCGGCTTCGAGTCGATCAACGGCCAGAGCGGCAATTTCGGCACCTATACGCAGAATTACCTCATCCCGTCGCTGGCCTTCGGCATCAACAGCGAGATGGCTGGCTGCGCAGGCACCTACGTGATCTCCTTCGCGGCGGAATCCGACTATACCGGCGCGCCGGGCGGGGCGCTTCCGGCTGGTCCGACGGCCAATTCGCGGACCGAGACCAGCGAGTTCGAGTCGAACGAGTTCGGCCTGACCTGCCGCCTGTCCTACACCAATGACATCGGCCGCTTCAGCATTCTCGGCGGCGTCTTCGCCGAAGACTTCACCTTCGACGGAACCAGCCTCTCCGGCACCCCCGTTGGTGCGGCGCCCCTGCCGGGCGGTGGCACGACCCCCGTCTTCCTGCCGGTGCGCACGACGGTCGAGACCAAGAGCGACTACGCCATCGGCTACCGTGTTGGCGCCGCCTTCGAGAAGCCGGAAATCGCGCTGCGCGCCCAGGTGATGTATCGCTCGGAAGCCACGCACGATAATTTCACCGGCACGGGTTCCGTCGTTTCCAACGGCAATGCCTACATCATCGGCCCCGGTGGCGCCCAGGTGGTCGTCCCGACTGCCGTGCCGCCCGCAGGCACGACCGTTGCAGCCGGCACATCTAACTTCTCGGAAGTCGTCAGCCCGCAGAGCCTCTACATCAACGCGCAGACCGGCATCGCGCCGGGCACGTTGCTGCTGGCATCCTTCCGCTGGACCGACTGGAGCACCAACGGCACCGCCGTCAGCTCGATCTCCACCGGTGGCGTGACCCGCTCGAGCCTGTCGCCCTACAACTGGCGTGACGGCTACACGGCGTCGATCGGTCTCGGCCGGGCGTTCACCGACGAGATCTCGGCGGCCGTCTCGGTCGGCTACGATCGCGGCGTGTCGACCGGTTCGGAGACGACCTACACCGATCTCTACACCCTGGCCGGCGGTGTCTCGTTCAAGGCCAACGAGTGGAGCGAGCTGCGCTTCGGCGGTCTCGTCGGCTACTGGACCGATGGCGAGCAGTCGATCAACGACGGTGCGTACTTCAATGCCACGGTCGGCGACGATTTCGTCTATGCGGTCAACGCCTCGATGAAGTTCACTTTCTGAGTCCGGTCTCGCAACCAACTCTTTGAAGAACAAGGAAGGCGCGTCCGCAGGGCGCGCCTTTTTGCTGGCCGGGACCCTCTCGCGGGCATCGAGGCGAATTCGCTGCTTGTGGGATCGCTGCAACACTATTGCAGCGGAGCATCGCCTATAGTCCGCCGCGGGGAGCCATGCCCCGTTGCCGCCACAAAACCCGCTCACCCCAGAGGTCGAGGCGGGCCATGAACAGCGTTGTGTACGAGGGGGACCGATGGACGCGCATTCGATCGACAAGAAGAACCTGCCCAGCCGGCATGTGACCGAGGGGCCGTCGCGCGCGCCGCACCGCTCGTATCTCTACGCCATGGGTCTCACCAAGGAAGAGATCCATCAGCCGCTGGTCGGCGTCGCCTCCTGCTGGAACGAGGCCGCGCCGTGCAACATCTCGCTGATGCGCCAGGCGCAGGTCGTCAAGAAGGGCGTCGCAGCAGCCCGCGGCACGCCGCGCGAATTCTGCACCATCACCGTCACCGACGGCATCGCCATGGGCCACCAGGGCATGAAGGCTTCGCTCGTCTCGCGCGACCTCATCGCTGATTCGGTCGAGCTGACCATGCGCGGCCATGCCTATGACGCGCTGGTCGGTCTGGCCGGCTGCGACAAGTCGCTTCCGGGCATGATGATGGCGATGGTTCGCCTGAACGTGCCGTCGGTCTTTATCTATGGCGGGTCGATCCTGCCGGGCAATTTCCGCGGCCAGCAGGTCACCGTCCAGGACATCTTCGAGGCGGTCGGCAAGCATTCGGTCGGCGAGATGAACGACGCCGATCTCGACGAGATCGAGCAGGTCGCCTGTCCGTCGGCCGGTTCCTGCGGCGCGCAGTTCACCGCCAACACCATGGCGACCGTCGCCGAGGCCATCGGCCTGGCGCTGCCCTATTCCTGCGGCGCGCCGGCGCCCTACGAGATCCGCGACAAGTTCTGCTACGCGTCGGGCGAGATCGTCATGGAGCTCCTGGCCCGCAACATCCGGCCGCGCGACATCGTCACCCGCAAGGCGCTGGAGAACGCCGCCGCCGTCGTCGCGGCGACCGGCGGTTCGACCAATGGCGCCCTGCACCTGCCGGCGATCGCGCATGAATGCGGCATCGAGTTCGACCTGTTCGACGTCGCGGAGATCTTCCGCAAGACGCCCTACATCGCCAACCTCAAGCCGGGCGGCAAATACGTCGCCAAGGACATGTTCGAGGCCGGCGGCATCCCGATGCTGATGAAGACCATGCTGGACCATGGCTATCTGCACGGCGACTGCATGACCGTCACCGGCCGCACCATTGCCGAGAACATGGCGAAGGTGACCTGGAACCCGAACCAGGACGTCATCCATCCGGCCAACACGCCGATCACCGAGACCGGCGGCGTCGTCGGCCTGAAGGGCAACCTTGCCCAGGACGGCGCCATCGTGAAGGTGGCGGGCATGAAGAACCTGCGGTTCTCCGGCCCGGCGCGCTGCTTCGATTCGGAAGAGGAATGCTACGAGGCTGTCTCCAAGCGCCAGTACAAGGAAGGCGAGGTTCTCGTCATCCGCTACGAGGGCCCGCGCGGCGGACCCGGCATGCGCGAGATGCTGTCGACCACGGCGGCGCTCTACGGCCAGGGCATGGGCGACAAGGTCGCGCTGATCACCGACGGCCGGTTCTCCGGCGCGACCCGCGGCTTCTGCATCGGCCATGTCGGCCCGGAAGCGGCGCTTGGCGGTCCGATCGGCCTGCTGCGCGACGGTGACATCATCACCATTGATGCCGTTGCCGGGACACTGGACGTGGACGTGTCGGATGACGACATGAAGAAGCGGGCCGAAGACTGGAAGCCCCGCGAAACCGACTACCAGTCCGGTGCCATCTGGAAATACGCCCAGCAGGTCGGCACGGCGCGCCTCGGCGCAGTGACACATCCGGGCGGAGCGGCGGAAAAGCACTGTTATGCGGACCTCTAGTTCGTTCCTGTCGGTCTCGATCCTGGCGTTGACGCTGCTTGGCAGCGTCGGCGGGTCGGCGCTCGCGCTCGACCCGGCGGCCAGGGTCAATCCCGACGCAGGACCGCTGGAACTCTTCTCCTTCGGCTTCAAGGCCTATCAGCGCGGCGAGAAGGTGGAAGCCTTCGAGGCGCTGCGCTACGCTGCCGACAAGGGACATCCGGGCGCGCGCTGGAAGCTCGGCCGGATGTATGCCGAAGGCGACGGCGTGCCGGAGAACGACTACGAGGCCTTCAAGATCTTCGAACAGATCGTGCGCGATCAGGGCGAGGAGGAAGGCAACTTCACCAACGCCGCCTACGTCTCCAGCGCGGTCGTCGCGCTGGCCGACTATCTGCGCGTGGGAATCTCGGGCAGTCCGGTGGCGGTGGACCTGCAGCGTGCGCGGCAGTTCTACTTCCACGCCGCGTCCTATTTCGGCGACGCCAAGGCGCAGTTCGAACTGGGCCGCATGACGCTGAACGGGGAGGGCGGCAAGGCCAATCCCCGGCAGGCGGCGCGCTGGCTGAATCTGGCTGCCGAGAAGGGCAATGTCGGCGCCGCGGCGCTGCTTGGCTATCTGCTGTTCGACGGCGATCGCATCTCGCTGCCGGCCCAGCCGGTGCGCGGGCTCGGCATGCTGACCATGGCGCTGAAGCAGGCCTCGCCGCGCGACGAGAAGTGGATCCGGCCGCTGCAGGAAGAGATCTTCGCGATCGCCTCGGAAAACGAACGGCGCACCGCGCTCGCCTATGCCGAGCAGCAGATCGCGTCCGCGACCGGCATGGTCAGCACCAAGAACTGATCATCTGCGGATAGTTTGCGGCGCCGCCCGCCTGGTTCGAAGCCAAGGCGCCAGAGCGGCTCAGGCCGCCAGTTCGACCAGCACCGGAACATGGTCCGACGGCTTTTCCCAGCCGCGCACATGCCGGTCGATGCCCGCCGATGCCATCCGGTCCTGCGCCTCGGGCGACAGCAGCAGATGGTCGATGCGGATGCCGTTGTTCTTCTGCCAGGCACCGGCCTGATAATCCCAGAAGCTGTAGGTGCCGTCGGCATCGGTTGTGGCGCGGATCGCGTCGCTCAGCCCCAGATTGATAAGCCGGCGATAGGCTGCGCGGCTCTCCGGCTGGAAGAGGGCGTCGCCCGTCCAGTTGTCGGGCCGCGCCGCGTCGCCGCGCTCGGGGATGATGTTGTAGTCGCCGGCCAGCACCAGCAGTTCCTCGCGGGCCATGCTGTCGCGGGCATGGGCATGGAGACGCTGCATCCAGGCGAGCTTGTAGGTGAATTTCTCGGTGCCCAGCGGATTGCCGTTGGGCAGGTAAAGCGAGGCGACCCGCAAGGGGCGGCCGTGGAAATCCCAGACTCCCTCGATGAAGCGGGCATGCTCGTCGCTGCTGTCGCCCGGCAGCCGCGGCTCGATCGAGACCGGCTTCTCCTTCGACAGCAGCGCGACGCCGTTGAAGCCCTTCTGGCCATGCGTCTCCACATGGTAGCCGAGGGCCTCGATCGCCTCGCGCGGGAAGGTCTCGTCGACATTCTTGATCTCCTGCAGGCAGGCGATGTCGGGCGAACGTTCCTGCAGCCAGGCGAGGAGAGCGTCGAGGCGAGCCTTGACGCCGTTGATGTTCCAGGTCGCGATCAGCACGGGGGCGTCAGACCGAGAAGGACGTGCCGCAGCCGCAGGAGGCGACGGCGTTGGGATTGCGGATCTGGAAGGACTGACCCATCAGGTCGTCGACGAAATCGACCACCGAGCCTTCCATGTAGACGATGGAGACCGGGTCGATGACGACCCGCGCGCCGTCGCGCTCGAGGATGATGTCGTCCTCCTCGCGGCCGCTGGTCAGGTCGTATTTGTAGGAAAAGCCAGAGCATCCGCCGCCTTCGACGGAAATGCGCAGCGAATCGGCGTCGTCGCTTTTCGACAGGATCGCCGCAATCCGCCGGGCTGCGGCTTCGGAAACGGTGACGGTGTGATCGGTGGTGTCGCTCATCTGGCCGTTCGGCGCGTCGTTGGCTGGCGCGCCGCTCCTTGTTCGAGGGCTGACACTTAAGTATGGACGCCGGGTTGGCCGGTCAATCGGGACGGATCGTTTCGCGATGGATGAATCCCAGGGAACACGCGACGCGGCATTCGCGCGGATCGGAATGGGCGGCATCGCCCGCGCCCCTTACGCCGTGCAGCCCGAGGAATCCCGCGGCCGCCTCTATCCCGAGCCTGCCAGCCGCACCCGCACGCCCTTCCAGCGCGATCGCGACCGGATCGTTCATTCCACCGCCTTTCGCCGGCTGAAGCACAAGACCCAGGTCTTCGTCGCCGACGAGGGCGACCATTTCCGCACCCGCCTGACCCACACGATCGAAGTGTCGCAGATCGCCCGCGCCTTTGCCCGGGCGCTGCGGCTCGACGAGGACCTGACCGAGGCGATCGCACTGGTCCATGATTTCGGTCACACGCCCTTCGGCCATGCCGGCGAGCGGGCCCTCGACCGGCAGATGGCTGCTTATGGCGGCTTCGACCACAATGCCCAGTCGCTGCGGATCGTCACGGCGCTGGAGCATCGCTACGCCGAGTTCGACGGGCTGAACCTTGCCTGGGAAACGCTGGAGGGGCTGGTCAAGCACAATGGCCCGCTGGTCGGGCCGCGGGCCGAGCAGGGCACGCTGTTGCCGAGGCCCGTCGCGGATTTCGACGCGCTGTTCCCGCTGGATCTCGACGGCTATGCGAGCCTCGAAGCGCAGGCCGCGGCGATCTCCGACGACATCGCCTACAACACCCATGATCTCGACGACGGGCTCAGGGCCGGCCTGATCGACGTGGAGGACCTGCGCGAGTTGCGGCTCGCCGGCGCCATCCTGAAGGAAGTGGAGGAGGCCTATCCCGGTCTCGACCGCACCCGAACCGGCCACGAGATCCTGCGACGCCACATCACCCGCATGGTGGAGGACGTGATCGGCACGGCGCTCTCCGGCATCGCCGCGATCGACCCGAAGTGTGCAGGGGACATCCGCTCGGCCGACCGCGCCGTCGTGGTGTTCTCGCCGGCCATGCGCGAGGCGGTGGACGAGACGCGGCGCTTCCTGTTCGAGCGGGTCTATCGCAACGAGAGCATCATGCAGGTGATGCGCACCGCCGAAGGCATCGTCGATGCGCTGTTCGAGCGGCTGATGGCGCGGCCCGACCTGATGCCGGGCGACTGGAGCCGCGATGCGGACAGGTTGCCGGCGGACAAGCTGGCGCGGCGCGTCTCCGATTACCTCTCGGGCATGACCGATACCTTCGCCATGTCCGAGCATCGCCGGCTGTTTGACGTCACTCCGCAATTGCGCTAGCCGGCCTTTCCTTCTTTAAGGCACGCAGATGCGTGACGCCCGGTCGCCAGAACGTCCGGGCCGCGCCGCGACGGCGGCCGCCGGAACCAGTCGAGGTCCAGGATGAACATTTTCGCCGATTTCGAATCGCGCGTGAAGGCTGCGGTCGAAGCCGTTCTTTCCGATAGTGAAAACGGCGTGCCGGACCTGGCACGCGTCACGGTCGAGCCGCCGCGCGATGCCGCCCACGGGGATCTCGCGACCAACGCCGCGATGGTGCTGGCCAAGCCGCTGGGCCTGAAGCCGCGGGATCTCGCCACCCGCATCGCCGCGCATCTTGCCCGCGATCCCGATGTCGAGACGGCCGAGATCGCCGGGCCGGGCTTCATCAATCTGAAACTCCGCCAGCCCTTCTGGATCGCGCATCTGGCGGGCATTCTCGCTGCCGGCGGAGATTTCGGCCGCGCGCCGGCTACCGGCCGCCGGGTGAATGTCGAATATGTCTCGGCCAACCCGACGGGGCCGATGCATGTCGGCCATTGCCGCGGCGCGGTCGTGGGCGACGCCGTGGCGAGCCTGATGGCCTTCGGCGGCGACGAGGTCATCACCGAATACTACATCAACGATGCCGGCGAGCAGGTGAACGTCCTCGCGCGCTCGGCCCTGCTGCGCTACCGCGAGGCCTTGGGCGAGACGATCGACGAGATCCCGGCCGGTCTCTATCCGGGCGAGTACCTCAAGCCGGTGGGCGAAAAGCTGGCCAGCGAGTTCGGCGACCGGCTCCTGGCGATGGACGAGGCGGAATGGCTGCCGCTGGTGCGCGAGCGGGCCATCGACGCGATGATGGCGATGATCCGCGCCGATCTGAAGCTGCTGGGCATCGAGCAGGACGTGTTCTTCTCCGAGCGCACCCTGCATGACGCCAATGGCGGCAAGATCGCCGCCGCGATCGCCGATCTGCGGGAGCGGGGCTTCGTCTATCAGGGCTCGCTGCCGCCGCCTAAGGGCCAGCTGCCCGAAGATTGGGAAGATCGCGAGCAGACCCTGCTGCGCTCGACCGAGGTCGGCGACGACCAGGACCGGCCGCTGGTGAAGTCCGACGGCCGCTACACCTATTTCGCCGCCGACGTCGCCTATTTCCGCGACAAGTTCGAGCGCGGTTTCCAGGAAATGGTCTACGTCCTCGGTGCCGATCACGGCGGCTACGTGAAGCGGCTGGAAGCCGTGGCGCGGGCGGTGTCCGGCGGCACCGCGACGGCGGACGTCCTGTTGTGCCAGCTCGTTAAACTCTACCGGAACGGCGAGCCGGTGACGATGTCGAAGCGCTCCGGCAATTTCGTCACGCTGGCGGACGTGGTGGAGGAGGTCGGCCGCGATCCCGTCCGCTTCATGATGCTGTTTCGCAAGAGCGACGCGCCGCTGGACTTCGACTTCCAGAAGGTCACCGAGCAGTCGAAGGACAACCCGGTCTTCTACGTGCAGTACGCCCATGCCCGTTCGGCCGCGATCTTCCGCCAGGCCGTCGAGGCCGGGCTGACGCTGCCCGACTTCGCTTCGCTCGACCGCGAGACGCTGGATCTCCTGAACGACGAGGGTGAGATCGGCCTGATCCGCAAGCTCGCGGAGTTCCCGCGGCTGATCAAATCGGCGGCCGATGCAAAGGAGCCGCACCGGCTGGCCTTCTATCTCTACGACCTCGCATCGTCCTTCCACGCGCAGTACAATCGCGGCAAGGACCTGCCGGAATTACGGTTTGTTAACGCTGATGAGGCCAATATCACCTTGGCCCGACTGGCTCTGGTGAAGGCCGTGGCGCTGGTTCTGGCTACGGGACTCGGCCTGATCGGGGTCGACGCTCCGGAAGAAATGCGCTGACCGATCACGCTTTGGTCAAGTTCGTCCCCTAGCCCACGAGAAGGGGCCGGACGCCTCCGGAGCACGAAGATAGGCGGGGGTGTGAATGTCGACGGGGGACATGAACGGCGCGGGTTCGAAGACGGACCGGCTGACGGCGACGCCTGACGAAGATCCGTTCGCGGATCTGGCGAAACTGATCGATCAGCCCTGGGGCGCGGAGCCTGCGGCACGCGCCGAGCGTGACGTCGCTGCCGCACCAACCGGCGATGCGACCGGTTTCGACGAGGAGGCCCTGGCCGGCGTCCTCGACGAGGAATTCAACCGCAGCTTCGAATCGATGGACGATTTCGCAGCGCCCGCGATGGCTGCTGACGCGCCGTCCCGCGACGACGAGACCATCACCAATTCCTATGCGAACTGGGTGTCGCCGCGCGGCGCCGCCGCCGCATCTACGGGGTTTGCCAGCCAGTCGCGCTCTGCGACGGAGCCGGCGGCCCCCGAGGCCCAGCTCGACGCCGCGATCGACGACGAGCTGGAGGTCGCGCTGCGCGGCCTGTCGGCACCGGCCAATCCGCGCGGCACGCCGCTGCATCACAGCGAGGCCTTTGCGCCGGCAAGGGTCGAACCCGCGCCGATGCCGCAGGCCAGCACCAAGCCGCTCGACGATTTCGACGAACTGATCGCCAGCGAACTCGCGGCGATGACGACGACGCCGCAGGTTCAGCGCGTCAACGAGGCATGGGACGGCGCCGATACGCGCATGGCAGCGGCCGGACCGTCCGCGCCGCAGCACGGCCATGCCGGTCTCGCCCAGGACGACAGCAATGCCTTCGGCGTCGAATCGCTCGACGATCGTTTCGATGATGGCCGCGGTGTTCGCGGTGCGTCTCACCGGGCCGCAGGCGCCATGCTCGCGGCCGGGCAGGGACGATTCTCGCCCCGCTCGCTCGGCTTCGGCGCCAGTGTGCTGGTCATCGCCCTGCTCGGCGGCGTCGGCGCCTATTACGCATCCGGAAGCGGCGGCGTTGCGGGCTCCGACGAGGTGCTCATCGTGCGCGCCGATCCCGAGCCGGTGAAGGTCGCACCGAAGGATCCGGGCGGCCGCGCCGTGCCGAATCAGAACAAGGCGGTTTACGAGCGCGTCCAGAGCGCCGACGCCGACATCAAGCCATCGCAGACCACCCTCCTGTCGGCAGCCGAAGAGCCGCTGGAACTGCCCTCGCAGGTCGCCAACGATCTGCCGGGCGTCGATCTCAGCCCGATCGGCACGGCGCGTGCCGCGTCGAACGGAAGCGGCGATGGCTCCGTGCGGGTCGCCGACGCATCCGCCTCGGCCGAGCCGATCGCGGTGCTGACGCCGCGGCGCGTGCGCACGCTGACCGTGCGGCCGGATGGCACGCTGGTCACCGAGGACACGGTGCCCGAGACGTCGATGGCCGATCTGCGCGGCGAGAACCCGGCGATGATCCCGGCCGCCTCGCGTCCGGTCGAACTGGCGACGGATGCGGCCGATGTCGCGACGACCGAGACGGTGGAAGACACCGCATCAGCCGGACAGCCCGCCCCGGGCATGCCCGTGCCGGCGATGAAGCCGACGCGACCGGCCTCGGCCGCGACCCGCGTGGCGGCGCTCGCCACGGCAGAGCCCGAGCCGCAGGTGTCGCCGGCCGCCGCTGCCCCCGCGCCGACCCCGGTCGCGCCGGAGCCGGCCGTCGATTCGGCCACGGAAACCGCCAGCATCGCGGCGCAGCCCGCCCCGGCGCCCGCCGCCGCGACGGCCCCCGCCGGTGACGGCTACTACGTCCAGATCTCCTCGCAGCCCAGCGAAACGGCGGCGCGGGAATCGTCCCAGGCGCTCGGCCAGCGCTATGCCGGCGTGATCGGCGGGCGTAACCTCGTCATCCAGTCGGCCGACATTCCGGGCAAGGGCACCTATTACCGGGTGCGCGTGGCGACCGGCTCCAAGGACGAGGCGACGAGCCTGTGCTCCCAGCTCAAATCAGCCGGCGGCAGCTGCTTCGTGGCGCGCTGAGCGTCGCCGGGCTTGCCGGCGTCGCACTGACGGGCCGTTCCTCGCGCGGGACGGCTCCCTCCATTCCTCACACAGACACACGTCCCGGCGCTGACGCGGGACCATCCGTGCACGCACAGGAGACGGGAATGAGCGGATCGAAGGCGTGGATTGCCGCGCCGGCCGGGCTTCGCCTAACGGCGGACGAACGCGCCTTCTTCGCCGACGAGCGGCCCTGGGGCTTCATCGTCTTCGGCCGCAACATCTCCGACGCATCGCAACTGTCCGATCTGACGGCCGAATTGCGCGAGATCGGCGGGCGCGCCGCGACCCCGATCTTCATCGACCAGGAAGGCGGGCGGATCAATCGGCTCAAGCCGCCGATGGCGCCGGCCTATCCGACGCCGGCCGATCTCGGTCGCCTGCATGCCGCCGATGCCGAGGCGGGCGTGCGCGCCGCCTGGCTGCAGGGCCGGCTCCTGGCCGCCGACATCATGGTCTATGGCATCAATGCCGACTGCGTGCCGTGCCTCGACGTGCCGGTGCAGGGGGCGGATTCGGTCATCGGGGATCGCGCCTACGGCCTCGACCCCGACACAGTCGCCGCCCTTGGCCAGGCCGTGGCGGACGGGTTTGTGGCCGGCGGCGGCCTGCCGGTGATGAAGCACATACCCGGCCATGGCCGCGGCAATGCCGACAGCCATTACCGCCTGCCGGTGGTCGCAACGCCCCGCGCGGAGCTGTCGGGGACCGATTTCGCCCCGTTCAAAGCCCTGAACACGGTGCCCGCGGCGATGACCGCTCATATTCTCTATACCGATATCGATGACCGTCGCCCGGCGACGCTGTCGCCATTGGTGATCGAGGAAATCATTCGCGGCGAGATCGGTTTCGACGGTCTCCTGATGAGCGACGACATCTCGATGAAGGCGCTGCAGGGCGATCTCGGC
The DNA here is from genome assembly GCF_014334315.1 of Aurantimonas sp. DM33-3. NCBI lineage: Bacteria > Pseudomonadati > Pseudomonadota > Alphaproteobacteria > Hyphomicrobiales > Aurantimonadaceae > Aurantimonas > Aurantimonas sp. DM33-3. Next base: position 140,850 of record NZ_JACSGS010000006.1, read on the forward strand.
GATCTCAGCCGCGAATGCCTCGATGCCGGCTGCGACGTCGTTCTCCACTGCAATGGCGACATGGCGGAGATGCGCAAGGTCGCTGACGCCGCGCAGCCGCTGAGCGGGGAGGGCGAGCGCCGGGCCGCCGCCGCCGAGGCCTGCATCGCGCCGGTCGTGCCGGCCGACGAGGCCGCGCTGCGAGCGGAATATCGCGAACTCGTCGCCCGCGTCGCCTGAACCGGTTGCCGTCGCCGCGGCGAAGGGTTAGCCAGAGCGCAGCAGGCTGGGCGCGCGCGCCGGCCGACCAGAGTGACGGGCTGTCCAACGTGCATGACCGGACCCGCGACGCCGTCGCGCCATCCCAGAAATCCGCGAGCAGGACGAGCGCCGGCGTCAGCTTTGCCGCCCGTCTCGCCTTCGAGAACGTCTCGCACGCGGTCGGCCACACGCAGATCCTCAACGACATCAACCTGGCGGCCGAGCCCGGCGAGATCCTGTGCCTGCTCGGTCCGTCCGGGTCCGGCAAGACGACGCTCCTGCGGATCGCCGCCGGGATCGAGCGGCAGACGGCGGGACGGCTGGTTCTGAACGGTCGCGAGATCGCCGGCGAGACGGCGTTCGTGCCGCCGGAAAAGCGCGGCATCGGCCTGATGTTCCAGGACTTCGCGCTGTTTCCGCACATGACCATCGCCGAGAATGTCCGCTTCGGCCTGACCGCCATGTCGGGCGACGCTGCCCGCAAGGAGGCGATGGCCGCGCTGGAGCGGGTCGGGCTGAGCGGCTCCGCCGGGCTTTATCCGCACACCCTGTCGGGCGGCGAGCAGCAGCGCGTGGCGCTGGCGCGCGCCATGTCGCCGCGCCCGTCGGTGCTGCTGATGGACGAGCCGTTCTCCGGCCTGGACAGCCGGCTGAAGGACGTGGTGCGGACCGACACGCTGCAGATCCTGCGCGAAAGCCGGGCGACCGCGATCATCGTGACCCACGACGCCGAGGAGGCGATGCGCATGGGCGACCGAATCGCGCTTCTGCGCGACGGACGCCTCGTGCAGCTCGGCACGGCGGCCGAACTCTACAGTCGCCCGGCCAGTCTCTTTGCCGCAGGTTTCTTTTCCGAGCTCAACGTCATCGACGGCGAGGTGCGCGGCGGGCGCGTCGTGACGGCGCTCGGACCGGTCGCCGACACGGCCCTGCCGGACGGCACGGCGATGACCGTGGCCCTGCGTTTGACGGGCCTGCGCCTGCAGGAGCGGGACGACGGCGTCTCCGGACGGATCGTCGCACGGCGGTTTCTGGGCAGCGTCGATCTGATGACCGTGGCCATCGAGGGGCTCGATTATCCGCTGCGCTCGCGCATGCGGGCGGGAATTGTCGAGCAGGGGCGGCGCGACGTCGTTGTTTCCGTTGATCCGCAAGACGTTATCGTGTTTGAAAAGTCCGCGGACGATCGCTAGCTTGGGAAGATCGAACGCCTTACGCGTTCCAGGGAGATTTTATAATGGGTAGCTTCAGCATCTGGCATTGGCTCATCGTCCTTGCGGTCGTGCTGCTGCTCTTCGGTCGCGGCAAGATCCCGGAACTGATGGGTGACGTTGCCAAGGGCATCAAGAGCTTCAAGAAGGGCATGTCGGAGGACGAGACCGAGGCGGCTGCTCAGGAGCGCCGGTCGCTCGACCACAACGAGGCCGACGTGGTGGCCCGCGACGTCAAGCGGGAGAAGACGGTCAACTGATCGCCTGCACATGAGGTCATCGATGACGACGGTGCGCCGTCGTCATCAGGTCAGTTCGCTGTTTCCGAGACGCTGAAATGTTCGATATCGGCTGGTCCGAACTCATGGTCGTTGCGGTGATCCTGGTGGTCGTCGTGGGGCCAAAGGATTTGCCGCGCATGCTGCGCACGTTCGGGCGCACCAGCAAGCAGTTGCGGTCCATGGCCGGTGATTTCCGCCGCCAGTTCGACGATGCGTTGCGCGAGGCTGAGCTCGACGATGTCAGGGACACCGTCAGCAAGGTGCGCGATCTCGATCCGACCAAGGACGTGCGTGCGGCGATGAACCCGATGAAGGCGGTGGGCGACGAGATTCGCTCGTCGCTGAAGGCCGCGACCAAGGCGCCGGAACCGAAGGTGCCCGGCGCCTCCGGTGCGGCCGTGGCGGCCGAACCCGACAAGGCGGGGGCGACCAACAGCCCGCAGCCGGCCGACAAGCCTGCCGAGAGCGCGGATGCCGCGCCCCAGAAGAAGAGCGAGGACGCGGCGTGAGTCGGAACGACACCGATATCGAGGCCTCCTCGGCGCCGCTCATCGAGCACCTCATCGAGCTGCGCACGCGGCTGTTGTGGAGCCTCGGCGGCTTTCTCGTGGCCTTCATCCTCTGCTTCTTCTTCGCCAAGCCGATCTTCAATTTCCTCGTCGTTCCGTATCAGACGGCGACGGAATGGGCCGGCGTGCACAACAAGCAGGTCGAGCTGATCTACACGGCGCCGCAGGAATTCTTCTTCACCCAGGTGAAGATCGCGGCCTTCGGCGGCTTCTTCCTCGCCTTTCCGCTGATCGCCTCGCAGATCTACAAATTCGTGGCCCCCGGCCTCTACCGCGAGGAGCGCGGCGCGTTCCTGCCGTTCCTCGTCGCCACGCCGCTCCTGTTCCTGCTCGGCGCGGCGCTGGTCTATTACTTCTTCACCCCGATGGTGATGTGGTTCTTCCTGTCGATGGAGCAGACGGGAACCGGCGGACAGGCCGCGATCCAGCTTCTGCCGCGGGTCTCCGAATATCTGTCGCTGATCATGACGCTGATCTTTGCCTTCGGACTGGTGTTCCAGCTTCCGGTGGTGGCGACGCTCTTGGTGCGAGCCGGCATCACGTCCTCGCAGGGGCTGGCCGACAAGCGCAAATACGCCATCGTGCTGGCCTTCGTCGCCGCGGCGATCCTGACGCCGCCCGACCCGATGTCGCAGATCGGTCTTGCCCTGCCGACGATCCTTCTCTACGAGGTGTCGATCTTTGCGGCACGGATGATCGAACGCAAGCGGGCCCAGCGGCAGCGCGAAAGCGAGGCGCAAGCCGATAGCTGACGGCATGACCCGGATCCCGCCGCTCGTCGGTCGGGAAACGGGAATCAATGCTCGACATCAAGTGGATACGTGACAATCCGGACAAGCTGGATGCGGCCCTCGCACGACGCGGCGCCGCGCCCCTGGCCGATCAGCTTCTCAAACTCGACGAAGAGCGCCGGGCGCATCTGACCCGCCTGCAGACCTTGCAGGGGCGGCGCAACGAGGCGTCCAAGGCGATCGGCAAGGCCAAGGGCACCGGTGACGAAGCCGGCGCCGAGGAGCTGATCCGCGAGATCGGCGAGATCAAGGAAGCCATCCAGGACGGCGAGGAGACCGAGCGGCGCATCGACAAGTCGCTCGAGGACGCGCTCGCCCGTATTCCGAATATCCCGCTCGACGACGTGCCCGAGGGCGCGGACGAAGCCGACAATGTCGAGATCCGCCGTCACGGCGAGGCGCCGAGCTTCGGCTTCGCGCCGAAGGAGCATTACGAGCTCGGCGAAGGCCTCGGCCTGATGGATTTCGAGCAGGCGGCAAAGATCTCCGGCTCGCGCTTCACCATCCTGAAGGGCCAGCTCGCCCGTCTGGAGCGCGCCCTCGGCCAGTTCATGCTCGACCTGCACACCGGCGAACACGGCTATCAGGAAACCGCGGCGCCGCTCTTGGTGCGCGACGAGGCGCTGTTCGGCACAGGCCAGTTGCCGAAGTTCAGCGAGGACCTGTTCCACACCAGCGAAGGCCGCTGGCTGATCCCGACCGCCGAGGTGCCGCTGACCAACATGGTGCGCGAGCAGGTGCTGGGGGCGGGCGACCTGCCGCTGCGCTTCACCGCGCTGACCCCGTGCTTCCGCTCGGAGGCCGGCTCCGCCGGACGCGACACCCGCGGCATGCTGCGCCAGCACCAGTTCTACAAGGTCGAGCTGGTCTCGGTGACCGACGAGGAGTCCTCGATCGCCGAGCACGAGCGCATGACCGCGGCGGCCGAAGAGGTGCTGAAGCGTCTCGGCCTGTCCTACCGGGTTGTCACGCTGTGCGCGGGCGACATGGGCTTCGGTGCGCGCAAGACCTACGACATCGAGGTCTGGCTGCCGGGGCAGGACGCGTTCCGCGAAATCTCCAGCTGTTCGGTCTGCGGCGACTTCCAGGCGCGCCGCATGGGCACGCGCTACCGCGTCGAGGGCGAGAAGGCGGCGCGCTACGTTCACACGCTGAACGGCTCCGGCGTCGCCGTCGGGCGGGCGCTCATCGCGGTCATGGAGAATTACCAGAACGAAGACGGCTCGATCACCGTTCCGGAGGCCCTGCGGCCCTATATGAGCGGGCTCGAACGGATCGAGAGGACGGCCTGATGCGCCTGCTGCTGACCAATGACGACGGCATCCACGCCGAAGGCCTCGCCGTGCTGGAGCGGATCGCGCGCGAGCTGACGGACGATGTCTGGGTGGTTGCCCCGGAGACCGACCAGAGCGGGTTGTCGCATTCGCTGACGCTGTCTTCGCCGCTGCGCCTGCGCAAGATCGACGAGCGTCGCTTCGCCTTGTCCGGCACGCCGACCGACTGCGTCATCATGGCGGTGAAGCAACTGATGGATTCGCCGCCGGATCTCGTGCTGTCGGGGGTGAATGCCGGGCAGAATATCTGCGACGACGTCACCTATTCGGGCACGGTCGCCGGCGCCATGGAAGGCACGATGCTGGGCCTGCGTTCGATCGCGCTCAGCCAAGCGTTCAAGCCTGGCAGCCACCGCGAAGCGCTGTGGAAGACGGCGGAGACCCATGCGCCGGCGCTGATCGAGCGCCTGATGACCTTCGACACCCCGCCCGGGCACCTGATCAACGTCAATTTCCCGGCGGTCGAAGCCGACGCGGTGGAGGGCATCGAGGTCACGCGCCAGGGCAAGCTCGACTATTCGCTGGGGATGGAAGAGCGCCGCGACGGTCGCGGCTTCCCGTATTTCTGGCTGAAGTTCGGACGCCAGGCCGGCGCTGAAGTGGAGCAGTCGGACGTCGCCGCCCTGACGGCCGGGCGGATCTCGGTCACGCCGCTGCATCTCGACCTGACCGCCCATGCGCTGCGCGACGAGCTGCGCACGCTGCTCGGTTGATGGCGCCGACCGGCGAAGGCATGGGGCGCGACCGCGAGGATCTGGCGGCCTTCCTCCTGTCGCTCCGGTCGGAGCGCATCACCGATGCACGGCTTCTGGAAGCGGTGGAATCGGTGCCGCGGCGGCTGTTTCTGCCCGAGGGCATCGCCAACGCCTATGAGAACCGCTCGGCCCCCATCGCCTGCGGCGAGACCATGCACGGGGCGCTGGCCGCCGTGCGGCTGGTGGCGGCGCTGGACGTGCAGCCGGCGCACCGGATCCTGGAGATCGGCACCGGCAGCGGCTACATCACCGCGCTCTTGGCCCGGCTCGGCACCCATGTCAGCTCCTTCGACCGTTATCGCGGGCTGGTGGAGCCGGCGGGGCGGCGCCTGCGCGACATCGGCATCACCAACATCTCGCTGTTCCTGGAAGACGGGCGCGACGGCTTTGCCGGCGGGGCGCCGTTCGACCGGGTGATCGTCCATGCGGCGTTTCCCGCCGTGCCGCGACAGTTCCTCGACCAGCTCGGCTCCAACGCCGCGATGATCTGCGCGCTCGGGCCGGGCGACGGGCCGCAGGAACTCCTGCGCCTGCGCAAGGTGGGCAGCCGTTTCGAGCGCGAGCCGCTGGGCACGGTGCGCTATCAGCCGCTGGCCTTCGGCACGGCCGACGTCCTCTGATCGGGGCACGACAGGGCGTCGATCCGCCTTCAAACATGGCGTCGACGTCCAAGAAATGTCGTTTTTACCCCGCGACTTAACCGGGCAGTAAGATTAACGCGCTTCAATAGGTCCAAGAGTAAACTAGCGTGCTCAAGGGACGGCGATGCGTATCAATGTGCTGAAATCCGTGCGGCTCAGAATGGTGCGCTCCGTCGCGATGGTGGGATTGGCCGGCCTCGCGGCGGGTTGCAGCTCCGACGTCGTGCGTTTCGACGATGGCTTCTACACCGGAGCCGTGCCGCAGGCGCCGGCCAGCAACCAGATGGCGGCTGCCAGCCAGCCCTATCCGGGCGATGTCGATGCCATGAACACCGGCAGCGTCTCCCGCGGCATGCCGGCTTATGGCAACGGCTCCCAGGCGGCATCGGGTTACCCGGCGCAGAACCAGGGCTCCTACCAGACGGCCGCGAACAGCTATCCGCAGGGCGGCGTCGCCACCTCGGGCGCCGTGCAGACCAGCCAGCTGCCGCCTCCGCCGCCGCCGAGCTACGCCACCGCACCGCAGTCGCAGGCATCCGCCGCGCCGACCTCGTCCTCGCTGCCCGCGACCCGCGGCGCACCGCCCTCGACGCTCGGTGAGCAGGCGGCCCGTGTCGTCTCGCCGCAGAGCCGGCCGATGCAGTCGTCGGCCTCGCAGCCGACGCGATCGGCCGCCGCCAGCGGCGGCAGCAGCGTGAAGGTCGAGAGCGGCGATTCGCTGCTCGGCATCGCACGCCGCACCGGCGTCTCCGTCGCCGACATCAAGCGCGCCAACGGCATGAGCGACGACACGATCCGCATCGGCCAGACGCTGACCCTGCCGGCTGGCGCATCGGCACCGACCCGTGTCGCGGCTGCCGAGCCCAAGGCCGCGCCGGAGCCACAGCGTCCGGCCGAGCCGCAGAAGGTCGAGGCCGACAGCGCGGCGCCGAAATCCTACTCGCCGCCCAAGACCGCCGAGAAGTCCGGCCGTCCGTCGGCCAGCGAGACGCCGAAGGCGGCCAGCCCGTCGACGACCGTCAGCAAGGAAGTCGAGACCGAGGTGGCGGCCGTCGCGCCGAACTCCACGGGCATCAGCCAGTTGCGCTGGCCGGTGCAGGGCCGCGTCGTCAATCGCTTCGGCGAGAAGGTCGGCTCGCGTCGCAATGACGGCCTGAACCTGTCGGTGCCGCGCGGCACGCCCATCAAGGCCGCCGAGAACGGCGTCGTGATCTATGCCGGCGACGGCCTGAAGGAGTTCGGCAACACCGTTCTCGTCAAGCACGACAACGGCCTCGTCACCGTCTACGGCCACGCCGACCAGATCGACGTGGAGCGGGGCGCCAAGGTCAAGCGCGGTCAGCAGATCGCCAAGTCCGGCATGTCGGGCGACACCGACATTCCGCTTCTGCACTTCGAGGTGCGCAAGGATTCGGCCCCGGTCGATCCGACCAAGTACCTCCAGTAGACGCCGACCTCCAGGCGTGACAGGCCCGGCCCCGCGGACAGCAGCGGGGTCGGGCCATTTGCGTTTGGCTTCAGGGAATCAGCTGTCCGCGACCGGGGTCAGCGTCCGGCCGAGGCGCCCGGCCAGATCCTGGACGAACTGGAAGGCCACGCGGCCGGAGCGGCTGCCCCGGGTCGTCGACCATTCCAGCGCCTCGTGGCGGACGCGATCGGGATCGACGTCGAGGTCGTAGGCGACGAGATAACCGTCGATCATCGCCAGATAGTCGTCCTGGCTGCAGCGGTGGAAGCCGAGCCACAGGCCGAACCTGTCGGACAGCGACACCTTTTCCTCCACCGCCTCGCCGGGATTGATCGCCGTCGACCGCTCGTTCTCGATCATGTCGCGCGGCAGGAGATGGCGCCGGTTCGAGGTCGCGTAGAACAGGACGTTCTCCGGCCGTCCCTCGACGCCGCCTTCCAGCGCCGCCTTCAGCGACTTGTAGGCCGAATCGCCCATGTCGAAGGACAGGTCGTCGCAGAACAGCAGGAACGGATAGGGCGCGGCCCGCACGATCCCCATCAGGCGCGGCAGATGGTCGATGTCCTCGCGGTGGATCTCGATCAGCTTGACCGGTGCTGCGCCCGCGTCGAGCCCGGCATTGACCGCGCCATGCGCCGCCTTCACCAGCGACGACTTGCCCATGCCGCGGGCGCCCCACAGAAGCGCATTGTTGGCCGGCAGGCCCCGGGCGAAGCGGTCGGTGTTCTCCAGAAGGATATCGCGCGAACGCTCGATGCCCTTCAGCAGGGCGATCGGCACGCGGTTGACCGAGGGGACCGGCACGAGCCCAGCCGGCGGGTCGAAGACGAAACAGTCCGCCGCCGTAAAGTCAGGCGCCGGGGCAGGGGGCGGCGCCAACCGTTCCAGCGCCCCCGCGATCCGGTCCATCGTGTGCTTCAGGCTGGCGAGTTCTGCGGCATCCATGGCGGCTCTTTCGTCTCGAAGCTTCGCCGGATCGTTGGCCCGGCGGACGCTTGTTGCATTCGGGGCGACCGATCGTATATTCCGCGCACATCGTAAAGGCCCTGCTGTCGGCGCTGCGTCGCGCAAGGCATGACCCTGTGCCGATTTTCTGAGAGGTTTTTTCCATGTTCGTGACCGAGGCTTTCGCCCAGACGGGTTCCGCAGCGGGGGGGAGCGATCTGTTGATCAGCGTTCTGCCGTTCGTGGCCGTGTTCGCGATCATGTATTTCCTCATTATCCGTCCGCAGCGCACCGCGATGAAGAAGCGCGAGGAGATGCTGAAGAACATCCGCCGCGGCGACACCGTGGTCACGGGTGGCGGCATCGTCGGCAAGGTCACCAAGGTGCACGAGAGCGGCGAGCTGGAAGTGCAGATCTCCGAGCAGACCCGCGTGCGCGTCATGCAGGGCACCATCGCCGACGTCCGGGTGAAGGGCGAGCCGACCGCCGCCAACACCAAATAGCCGTGTTGGCGCGGCATACAGCGCCACTGGACTGAGATCGCGTCGCTGCCGGCCCTGCCACAAGGGTCGGTGGCGGCGGTTTTAACGCTTGCCAACGGCGCGCAATACCGGCGCGGCCGTCGACCCTGTCGGGACACCCATGCTCTATTTCTCGCGCTGGAAGACGTTTCTGATCTGGCTGACGGTCGCCATCGGCGTCCTCTATGCGTCGCCCAACGTCCTGCCGCAGCAGGCGCTGGACAAGCTGCCGTCCTGGTTCCCGCAGCAGTCCGTCACGCTCGGCCTCGACCTGCAGGGCGGCTCCTACATTCTTCTCGAGGTGGATTCGCAGTCGCTGGTCGCCGACCGGGTGCAGACCCTGCGCGACGACGCGCGGCAGGCGCTGCGCACCGAGCGCATCGGCTATGCCGGCCTGTCCGACAACGATCGCACCGTGACCATTCGCCTGCGCGACCCCGAACAGGTGGCGGCCGCCCGCGAGGCGCTGTCGCCGATGACCGACCCGATCTCCAGCGGCAGCGTGCTGGGTGGCGGCGCGGTAACGGAAGTGGCGATCGCCGAGCCGCAGACCGGCGTCCTGACCCTGTCGCTCACCGACGAGGGCGTTGCCTATCGCACGTCGGCGGCGGTGACCCAGTCGATCGAGGTGGTGCGTCGCCGCGTCGACGAGCTCGGTACCACCGAGCCGGTGATCCAGCGCCAGGGCGACGACCGCATCATGGTGCAGGTGCCGGGGCTCGGTGATCCGCAGCGGCTTAAGGCGCTGCTCAACCAGACCGCCAAGCTGACCTTCCGCCTCGTCGACGTCACCGCTTCGGCCGAGGACGTTGCCCGCGGCAGCCGTCCGCCGGCGGGCTCCGAGCTTCTCTACACCAACGACCCGACTCCGGCGCCGGTTCTCGTGCAACGCCAGATCATGGTGTCGGGTGAGAACCTGACCGACGCCCAGGCCGGTTTCGACAGCCAAAGCAACGAGCCGGTCGTCAACATCCGCTTCGACACCCAGGGCGCCCAGCGCTTCGGCTCTGTCACCCAGCAGAATGTCGGGCGTCCCTTCGCCATCGTCCTCGACGAGAAGGTGCTGTCGGCGCCGAACATCCGCGAGGCGATTCTCGGCGGCCAGGCGCAGATCAGCGGCAGCTTCACCGTCCAGAGCGCCAACGATCTCGCCGTGCTGCTGCGCGCCGGCGCGCTGCCGGCGACCCTGAACATCATCGAGGAGCGCACGGTCGGACCCGGCCTCGGCGCCGATTCGATCGCCGCCGGCGAGACCGCCGGCGTGATCGGCGCTCTCTTGGTCGTCGTCTTCATGCTCGCCGCCTACGGTTTCCTCGGCATCATCGCCAACATCGCGCTGATCGTGAACCTGGTGCTGCTCTTCTCGGTGCTGACCGTCATCGGCGCGACCCTGACCCTTCCGGGCATCGCCGGCATCGTGCTGACGCTCGGCATGGCGGTGGATTCCAACGTCCTGATCTACGAGCGCATCCGCGACGAGCGCCGACAGGGGCGCTCGGTGGTGCAGGCCATCGACATCGGCTTCCAGAAGGCGCTGGCGACAATTCTCGACGCCAACATCACCACGCTGATCGCGGCGGTCGTCCTGTTCTTCCTGGGGTCGGGCCCGGTACGCGGCTTCGCCGTGACGCTGGCCATTGGCATCATCACGACCGTCTTCACCGCCTTCACGCTCACCCGCTGGCTCGTCGCCGCCTGGGTTCGCCGCAGCCGGCCGAAGGAACTGCCGCGCGGCTTCATCCGGCTGGTGCCGGAAGTCACGCGCATTCCGTTCATGAAGGTGCGCCTGCAAGCCTTTGCCCTGTCGATGCTTCTGTGCGTTGCATCGGTGGGCGGGCTGTTCGCGGTGGGGCTCAATCTCGGCATCGACTTCACCGGTGGTACGCTCATCGAGGTGCAGGCCAAGAATGGCGAAGCCGATATCGGCGACATCCGCGAGCGTCTCGGCGCGATCGGCGTGCCGGACGCGCAGGTGCAGGAGTTCGGGACCCCGACCGAGGCGCTGATCCGCATTGGCTCGCAGGGCGGCGACGCCTCGCAGGTGGCGATTGTGGAATCGGCGCAGGAGGCCCTGGCGGCCGACTACGACTTCCGCCGCACCGAAGTGGTCGGCCCGACCGTGTCGGGCGAACTGGCCTTCGCGGCGATCGTCGGCGTTCTGGCGGCGCTCTTCGCGATCCTGATCTATGTCTGGATCCGCTTCGAGTGGCAGTTCGCGCTGGGCGCGATTATCGCGACGGTCAACGACGTCTTCCTGACGCTCGGCTTCCTGGTCGTGACGCAGCTGGAATTCAGCCTCGCCAGTGTCGCGGCGATTCTGACGATCGTCGGCTACTCGCTGAACGATACGGTGGTCATCTACGACAAGGTCCGCGAGAATCTGCGGCGCTTCAAGAAAATGCCGATCGGCCAGCTTCTCGACCTCTCCGACAACGAGATGCTGGCGCGTACCACCATGACCTCGGCCACGACGCTTCTGGCGCTGGCGGCCCTGTTCGTCTTCGGTGGCGAGGTGATCCGCTCGTTTGTCGCCTCGATGCTGTTCGGTGTGGCGATCGGCACCTTCTCGTCGATCTTCGTCGCCGCACCGGCGCTGATCTTCTTCAAGCTGCGGGCTTCGGACTTCGCGGCCAAGAAGGAAGAGGAAGAGGCGGCGCGCGAGGGCGGCTCGACGGCGCGCGAGGCCTGACATGGCGAAGGGTATCGAGATCCGCGAGGCCCACTTCCCGGGCCGGGCCCCGATCGAGGCCTATGGCAATGGCGGCTTCCGATTCGCCTCCATGTCGCATCGCGGCTCGATCCTGTGCCTGCCGTCCGGCATCTACGGCTGGGACGGCACCGCCGAGGCGCCGTTCACCGGCGAACGTCTCGGCAAGGTGTTCGAGGAAGCCGAAGAGATCGGCTTCCTGCTGTTCGGTACCGGCAAGGACATTCGCCGGCTGCCGCCGGCGCTGGCCGACCGCATGCGCCAGGTCGGCATTTCCTGCGATCCGATGTCGACGGGCGCGGCGGTCCGCACCTTCAACATCATGCTCTCGGAAGGCCGGCCCGTGGCGGCGGCGCTCGTCGCGGTCGACTGAGCCAGTTCTCGTGACCTTCGCGGCGGTCTGACGCCGGCCGGACGACTGGCCCGATGCGCCGCGCCACACCATCTTTCATCCGCGGGCCCGAAGCCCGGACCAAGCCGAGGCGCTGAGACACGGCCATGACGGATCTGAGCGAGAATTATGCCGAGTGCCTGCGACTGGTGGAGACGGCCGATCGCGACCGGGCCATCTCGCTAGCCTTCGTTCCGGCGGACAAGCGCAACGACGTCGCCGCCCTCTACGCCTTCAACATCGAGACCGCGCGGGTGCGCGATTCGGTGAGCGAACCGATGCCGGGGGAGATCCGCCTGCAATGGTGGCGCGACGCGCTGGCGGCCCCTGACCAGGGCGCGGCGGGGCATCCGGTCGGCGCCGCCGTCGCCGACACGATTGCCCGCCACGACCTGCCGCGTGCCGCGTTCGACCGCTTCCTCGAAGCGCGCATCTTCGACCTCTATGACGATCCGATGCCGTCGAGCGAAGAACTGGAGGCCTATGCCGGCGAGACCGCCTCGACGCTGATCATGCTGACGGCAATGGTGCTGGCGCGCGATGCGGCGGAGACGCAGGCCGACGCTGCCGGGCATGCCGGTGTCGCCCAGACGGTTGCTGGCGTCCTGCGGCTGTTGCCGCAGCACCGGGCCCGGCGACAGGTCTTCGTGCCGGCCGACATTCTCGCCGCTGCCGGATGTTCGAGCGAAGAGCTGATACGCGGCGAGCGGGAACCGGCAGGCCGCGCCATCGCGGCGATGACCGCCTTCGGGCGCCAGCATGTGCGCGCCTGGACGACCAAACTCGGCGACATTCCCAAGCCGCTGCGACCGGCCTTCCTGCCGGCGGCGCTGGCGGGGCGGTACCTCGACCTCATCGAACGGGACGGGGCGGCGACGCTCGACCAGCCCGTCGAGATCGGCCCGCTGCGCAAGGCCTATATCAACTGGCGGACGATGCGGCGCTGACGGCGGGGATCGACCGCCGGAGCGATCCGCGCTTACATCGCCGCCGAGGCCCGTGCATCCGGGTCAGCACCCCGAATTTCCAACCGATCCGAAAGCCGACCCCACCATGGCATTGCGCACGATGAGGTCCGCGCCCCGGCATGTCGGGCAGTTCTGGCGCTCGCTGGCGGCGGGAGCCGGCGTCGCGGCCTTCCGCTTCCCGCTGGCCAGCCTGCTGATCGTCGCGATCGCGATCCTGTCCAACCTCGCCCTGCGGGACGTCTATCCAGTGGCCGAGGACGATCTGGCCTGGCTGCTGGCCGCCTTCTACGGCGCGGCGGCCATGTCGGTCGGCATGGTGCTGGCGATGGAGGCGCGGGACGCGTCCGTGGCGGTGCGGCAGGGCGCGTCTGTCCTTGTTGGGCTCGTCGTCGGCGCGGCGATCTGGGTCGGGCCAGCGCTGGCGGTATTTCCGCCGCCGCTGATCGTTGCCGCGACCTTTGCCGTTCCGCTCGCGGGATATCTGGGCCTGCGCGATGCGGAAAGGTTCTGGGTCTTCACCTTCTGGACCGTGGTCGGCGTCAGCCTCGCCTTCCTGTCGGTGCTGCTCTTCGTCCTCGGCCTGTCGGCGATCCTGGAGATGATCCGCTACCTGTTCGAGGTCGGGCTGCCGGGCGACGCCTATGAGCATATCTTCGCCACGGCCTTTGCGCTGGTCGGGCCGCTCTTCGCGCTGGGCCGGATTCCGCATCATTTCGACGAGCGCATGCCGGCGGGGCAGGACGAGCGGCTGATCTCGGGCCTGCGCATCCTGTTCGACTGGGTTGCCGTGCCGCTGGTGCTGGCAACGGCGCTGGTCCTGCATCTCTATGCCGCCAAGATTCTCGTCACTGGCGACGTGCCGAAGGGCGAGATCGGTTGGATCGTCACCTTCTTCGCCCTGTTCGTCCTCATGCTGCGCATCGCGGTCGATCAGTTCCGTGCCGGCGCCGCGGCGGCCACGCGGCTTTTCACACGCTATTTCGCCCTGGCGCTTCTGGTGCCGCTGTCGTTACTCGCCTATGCGATCTGGCTGCGGATCGGCGCCCAGGGGTTCACGCTGGAGCGCTACTACCTCGCCCTCGGGGCGCTGGCGGCGGGATTGGTCCTCGCCCTGCAGCTTTCGGGACGCACGCGCGGCGACATTCGCTGGATGGCAGCAGTGCCGGTGCTGCTGCTGGCGCTGTCGGCCTTCGGGCCCTGGGGCGCCTATGACTCGGTCGGCCGCAGTCAGACGGCTCGTATCGTCGAGCGCTTCGTGGTGGACGACGGCGCCGGCGGGCGCCGGCTGGCCGCGACCGAACGTTCGGATCGCGAGGCCGCCGAACTGCGCTCGCGTCTCTATGTTCTTGACGACGTGAGCCAGCTCGACCGCCTGGCGCCGCTGCTGCCGTCGGATCTGATGGCGGGCGAGGAATCGGACCGGCGCGAGCGCATTTTCGCGGCGCTCGATCTGTCGGGTCCCGTCGGCGTGCGCGAATTGCGCAGCTTCACCGCCAATGCGCCGATGGTGATCGACATCGCCGGGTTCGATCGCGTCGTCCCGGAGCGCGACCTGCGTCAGGAGCCGGCAGACGGCGAGACGAGCAGCACCGTCGCCCCGTCATCCGAAAGAGCGGTGGTGGCGCTTGAGGGTGGGGAGTTGGTGCTACGGATCGGCGGGGCCGCAGACCGCTTCGATCTAGGGACGGTGATCGACGCCCTGCCGGAGGCGGTCTACGCGACGGCGCCGGACCGATTGCCGATGCAGGTCGTCGATCTCACCGGCGCGAACGGGCGCAATGTCCGCCTGGCGCTGCGCCAGATCGTGCGGGATGGCGACGACGGGGCCATCCTGTCGGCGCTGCTGACGGTCTACTACCGGTCCGGTGAATGGCGGGCGCGGCCGGGCGGCTGAGCCCGGGCGTATGGGTCCTCCGTTAGGCCGTGGATACTATTCGGCGGCTTCCGCAATCGGTGTCTGGCCGAGCCAGCCGGCGAAATCGGCGAGGGCGCGGGCCGACAGGGCCTTCTTCTTGGCGATCGCCTTGTCCTTGCCCCGGAAGCGCGTGACGCCCTCCGGCTTCTGGATGGCACCCGGCTCCAGCGGCGGGAACAGGCCGAAATTGATGTTCATCGGCTGGAAGGACCGCTTGCCGCTCTCTTCCTGATGGGCGAGGTGGCCCCCGGTGATATGCGCGGCGAGCGCGCCCATGGCGGTCGTCTGCGGCGGCGGGGTCGCGGCTTCGCCGAGGCGTTCGGCGGCGGCGAAGCGGCCGGTCATCAGTCCGACGGCGGCGGATTCCACATAACCCTCGCAGCCGGTGATCTGGCCGGCGAAGCGGATATGCGGGCGCACTTTCAGCCGCAATGTCGGGTCGAGCAGGGTCGGCGAGTTCAGATAGGTGTTGCGGTGCAGGCCGCCGAGCCGTGCGAACTCGGCGTTTTCGAGCCCGGGAATCATCCGCAGCACGGCTGCCTGGGCGCCGTATTTCAGCTTCGTCTGGAAGCCGACGATGTTGTAGAGCGTGCCCAGCGCATTGTCCTGGCGCAGCTGCACGACGGCATAGGCCTTGATGTCCGGCTGGTGGGCGTTGGTCAGGCCCATCGGCTTCATCGGGCCGTGACGCAGGGTCTCCGGACCGCGCTCGGCCATGATCTCGATCGGCAGGCAGCCGTCGAAATAGGGCGTGCCTTCCCATTCCTTGAACTCGGCGCGGTCACCCTCGACGAGGGCGGCGACGAAGCGCTCGTAGGTGTCCTTGTCGAGCGGGCAGTTGATGTAGTCCTTGCCGGTGCCGCCGGGACCGACCTTGTCGTAGCGCGACTGGAACCAGGCCTTGTCCATGTCGATGGAATCGAAATGCACGATGGGCGCGATGGCGTCGAAGAAGGCGAGGGCGTCGGTGCCGGTGGCGGCGCTGATCGACTCGGCCAGCGACGGCGCGGTGAGCGGGCCGGTGGCGACGATGCTGGGGCCCCATTCCTCGGGCGGGAGGCCCTCCACCTCGCCGCGCTCGACGATGATCAGCGGGTGTGCCGCGATCGCTTCGGAGACGGCGCCGGAAAAGCCTTCGCGATCGACGGCGAGCGCGCTGCCGGCGGGCACCTGGTGGGCGTCGGCGCAGCGCATGATCAGCGAATTGGCGAGCCGCATCTCGGCATGGAGGACGCCGACCGCATTGGTCTGGCTGTCGTCCGACCGGAAGGAGTTGGAGCAGACGAGCTCGGCCAGCCGGTCGGTCTTGTGGGCCTCGGTGCCGCGGACGGGCCGCATCTCGTGCAGCACCACGGGCAGACCGCGTTCGGCGATCTGCCAGGCAGCTTCGGATCCGGCGAGCCCGCCGCCGACGACGTGAATGGGTTGTTTCGACATGGGGGCAATTTAGCAGTCGCGCGTGGCGATCAAAAGGCCGCGTGGCGATCCGCGCGCATGATCGGGCAAGTTTGCGGCCTCCAAACGACAACACCCGCCGGGGGGAGGACCCGACGGGTGTCGCATTGGGACCTGCGCTGGGAGGAGGATGCGCAGGTCATATCCGCTTCAGGCCCGGGAGGAGGTGGGCCCTACGCGAAACTCTAGAAGGTCTCTGATCGCCCGTCGGGGGGAGGACCCGACGGGCGACTGAGAGGTACCTGCGCTGGGAGGAGGATGCGCAGGCACTTTATCCGCCTTGGGCTTGGGAGGAGGAGTAGCCCTCGGCGAAGCTCTGTAATCTCTGGGCGCCCGCCGGGGGGAGGACCCGGCGGGCGTCTGGGTGGAAACTGCCTGGGAGGAGGAGTGGCAGTTTCCGATCCACTTGGGTCCTGGGAGGAGGAGTGGACCCTTGCGAAAGTCTTGGCTGATAATCAGCCGATGGCGCGGCGGGCGACCGAGTTGATGTCGCCGCGCGAGATGCCGAGATCGGCGAGTTCGCGCTGGGAGAGACGGTTCAGTTCGTTGACCGTCTCGCGGTAGCGGCGCCAGTTGTTGTAGGAGCGAACGAGGTTCATTGGTCTATCCTGCGGTCTTAAATCGATTGAAGCGGCTGATTGTTTCGTCTGCGTCGCTTCGTTGACTGGAAGGTAGGCGGTGCATGTCGGACCCGCTAGAGCCTTCGATGCATGGCAGCCTTGCGATTTGTGCATCGCAACAATTGACATCGGTGCACGGGTCGTGGGCGCGATCGCCGGGGCATCTCACTCTACCCTCGTGCAAGCAGGAGCCTGGTCGAGCTGCTCGCCGTTCTCGGAAGGGACGTGCGCGGGTTCGACGCCGGATCACGCCAAAAGCGCCGGTCCCGTGTGAAAAAGCCATGGAATCATGCGGATTGGCCCCCATATGGGCCTTTCGTGGCCGCGAGGCCGGTGATATAGAAGCGCGCGTCTCGCGTCGCCCACCGTACGGCGCACTATGCGGGTGTGGCGGAATTGGCAGACGCACTTGGTTTAGGTCCAAGCGCCGAGAGGCATGGGGGTTCAAGTCCCTCCACCCGCACCAGCGGCCGCTTTCACGGAATTCATTGCGGGTCGGCCTGAATGATCGGTCGTCTCGAGCACACAAGAAGGTATCCAGAATGCAGGTAACGGAAACCAAGGCCGAGGGCCTGAAGCGCGAGATCGAGATCGTCGTGCCGGCCTCGGATCTTGAAGCGCGGCTCCAGACCCGGCTCTATGAAGCCAAGGACCGGGTGCAGCTGAAGGGTTTCCGGCCGGGCAAGGTGCCGGTTGGCCATCTGCGCAAGATGTACGGCAAGTCGCTGATGGCGGAGATCGTCAACCAGATCCTGACCGAGACCCCGCGCAACGTCATTGCCGAGCGCAACGAGCGCTCCGCCATGCAGCCGGAAATCGGCATGTCCGAGGACGAGGCCGAGGCCGAGAAGGTCCTCAACGGCGGCGCCGACTTCAAGTTCACCCTGACCTACGAGACGCTGCCGGCGTTCGAGATCAAGGGCACCGAGGGCATCAAGATCGAGCGCCCCGTCGTCGAGGTGGCTGACGCGGAGATCGACGAGCAGGTCGAGCGCATCGCCGAGAACGCCCGGACCTACGCCGCCAAGGATGGCGCCGCGGACAAGGGCGATCGCGTCACCATGGACTTCGTCGGCAAGATCGACGGCGAGCCCTTCGATGGCGGCACCGCCACCGACAGCAACCTGGTGATCGGCTCGGGCCAGTTCATCCCGGGCTTCGAGGACCAGCTGATCGGCGTGAAGGCCGGCGACGAGAAGACCGTCGAGCTGACCTTCCCCGAGGATTACGGCGCCGCGCATCTGGCCGGCAAGCCCGCGACCTTCGACGTCACCGTCAAGGAAGTCGCCGCTCCCGAAGAGACCACGATCGACGACGAATTCGCCGCCAAGCTCGGTGTCGAATCGCTGGATCGCCTGAAGACGGTCGTGCGCGAGCAGATCGAGAGCCAGTACGGCCAGGCGACGCGCCAGAAGGTGAAGCGCCAGCTGCTCGACGCCCTCGACGCGGCGTATGATTTCGATCTGCCGGAGAAGCTGGTCGAGGCCGAGTTCACAAACATCTGGAACCAGGTGCAGGGCGAGCTGACCAACAGCGGCAAGACCTTCGAGGACGAGGACACCACCGAGGAGAAGGCACGCGCCGAGTATCGCCGCCTCGCCGAGCGTCGGGTCCGCCTGGGTCTGGTCCTCTCCGAGATCGGCGAGAAGGCCGGCGTGCAGATCACCGACGAAGAGCTGCAGCGCGCCATGTTCGAGCAGCTGCGCCGCTATCCGGGCCAGGAAAAGGAAGTCTACGAGTACTTCCAGAAGAACCCGGACGCCGTCGCCAGCCTGCGCGCGCCGCTCTACGAGGAGAAGGTCGTCGACCATCTGCTCGCCGAGGTGGACGTCACCGACAAGACCGTCAGCAAGGAAGAGCTGATGGCCGAGGACGAGGACGACAAGGAAACCGCCCTCGCGTCGTAAGGCGTCGCGTCGCGCAAGCGACCATCGTCGAGAATTTCGGGAGGGCCGGCGCGAGTCGGCCCTTTCGCATATCTGGCCGGCAGTGCGGGGCTCGCGCCCGCCCAAGTCTGGTCATCACTATCGCCGATAGAGGCGTGCGCCGCGCGGACCCGCCGCGTCGGCAGATAGTGGCAGCGCCGATCCGTCGGCCCTGCGCCCCACCACCCGGACCGACCACAGAACAGGCTTCCCCGCGGCATGCAGCGATTTCCGACGACCGCTATCCTCGCCTTCCTCATCGGGCTCTTCGTCCTCACCGGCGCAAGTCACGCCCAGATGCCGGGATTGTCGATCGGCGGGTCGAGCGAGACCGAGGCCAGCGCGTCGGCCGATCCTTCGCTGGACGATCTGATCGGCATTCTCGAGAACGACGACACCCGCGCCAAGCTGATCGAATCGCTGAAAGCCGCCGCCTACAAGGCGCCGGACGCCGCTGAAGCGGCCGAGGCCGGTACGGACGCGGCGCCGCGCACGCTGCCGGGCGAGATCGCGCAATGGACCCGCTCCATGGCGGGAGGCCTGCTGGACACCTGGGATCAGGTCGCGGCCAGTCTCGTCTCGGCGTCGCAGATGCTGTCGGGCGCCAGCCGCATCGACCTGCCGATGCTGATCTCGGCGATCCTGCCGGTGGGGCTGGTGGCCCTCGTCGCCTTCGGCGTGCTGTTCGCCAGCCGGGTCATCAAATATCCGATCTTCCGGCGGCTGGCCGATGCCGCCGAGCGCACCGGCCCGATCAACAAGCTCCTGCTGCTGGTCATCTCGTCGATCGTCGACGCTTTGTCGGTGGTGGTCGGCTGGGCCGCCGGCTATCTCGCTGCGGTGATCTTCTTCGGCGGCGAACCGGGCATCAACCAGGCCCTGTTCCTCAACGCCTTCCTGCTGATCGAGATGGTCAAGGTGGGCCTTGCCAGCTTCGTGTCGCCGTCCTACCCGCAATTGCGCCTGACGCCGTTCTCGAACCGGCAGGCGAGCTACTGGTATTTCTGGATCTCGCGGCTGATCTCGATCCTCGGCTACACCTTCATGTTCGTCGCGCCCATCGTGCAGCAATCGTCGAGCATCGCGGCGGCCGAGGCGGTGCGCTTCATCGTCGTGGTCCTCTGCCTGCTCCTGACCATCGGCCTGATCCTGAAGAATCGCGGCGTCGTGCGCGAGCGGCTGAAGCGCGCCAAGCACCAGGGCGACCGTTCGGTCAGCGCCTGGGTCTATGCCTTTGTCGGCCAGATCTGGTGGGTGCTGGCGATCGGCTTCGCGCTCGCGCTGTTCATCGTATGGGTCCGCAGCCCCGAATCCGGCCTTGCCTTCATGACCACGGCGACGCTGAAGTCGATCGCGGCCATGGCCGTCGGCGGGCTGATCGTGTCGATCCTGTCGCGGGTCATCGCCCGGGGCATCCCGATCCCGCAGAACCTCAAGGACCGGCTGCCGCTTCTGGAGCGCCGGGTGAACTCCTTCATCCCCAATGCGCTGACCGTCCTGCGCGGCGTCGTCATCGTCGTCGTCCTGGCGGTGATCCTGGAAGCCTGGAACCTGTTGTCGTTCAGCGACTGGCTGGCCAGCCCGCTGGGCCAGCGCTTCGCCGGCGGCCTCATCGGCGCGGGCATCATCCTGGCCGTCGGCGTGGCGATCTATATCGGCGTGTCGTCCTGGGTGGAGTACCGCCTCAACCCGAATTACGGCACGGTGCCGACGGCGCGCGAGCGCACGCTTTTGTCGCTATTTCGCAATGCCTTCACGATCACCATGATCGTGCTGGTGGCGATGCTGGTTCTGTCGCAGATCGGCATCGACATCGCGCCGCTCCTCGCCGGTGCCGGTGTCGTCGGCCTGGCCATCGGTTTCGGCGCCCAGAAATTCGTCCAGGACATCATCACCGGCGCCTTCATCCAGATCCAGAACGCCATGAACGAGGGCGACATCGTCGAGCTGAACGGCATCTCCGGCACGGTCGAGGAATTGACCGTGCGGTCCGTCGGCCTGCGCACGCTGGAAGGCACCTGGTACCTGATCCCGTTCTCCTCGGTCGATCAGGTGGCGAACTTCTCCAAGGACTTCGCCTATTACGTCGCCGATATCGGCGTCGCCTATCGCGAGAATGTCGACGACGTGAAGCAGATGATGTTCGACGCCTTCGACGAGTTGAAGACTACCGCCGTCGGGGAGAATCTCCTGAGCGAGCTCGACATGTGGGGCGTCAACGAACTCGGCGATTCGGCCGTGGTCGTGCGGGGCCGGGTGATGACCAAGCCGTCGACCCAGTGGGGCGTCGGCCGGGCCTATCGCGAGATCATCAAGCGGATGTCCGACGAGCGCGGCATCGAGATCCCGTTCCCGCACATGACGCTGTGGTTCGGCGAGGACCGGAACGGCAAGGCGCCGCCGGTGCGGGTGCGCCAGAACCTGGAGGCCGACACGGCGCATCCGGCGATCGAGGCGAGTGGCCAGCCGGCCGAGGGCGGCGACTACGGCACCCACGACGCGGACCGCAAGCCGATTCCGCCGGGCGGCGGCGACATCGACAGTGCCGGCGAGGGCAGGGGCTGATTGCGCAACGGCTCGCGCACGACCATATGGGGCGCAGGGGCCAATCCCTTGGGCCTCATGGCATTCGGCGCGGGGGAACGCCTTGCATAGGCGCTTGGCCAAGTCCTATCTACTGAACCAGACGAATCCCTTCGCTATTCCCGCGGCACCCGGTGGTGCCGCTCATCAGACCAAGCAGCGAGACGACGACCGATGACACATCCCGTGGAAACCGCGATGAACCTCGTTCCCATGGTGGTCGAGCAGACCAACCGGGGCGAGCGCGCCTACGACATCTTCTCGCGGCTTCTGAAGGAGCGGGTGATCTTCATCACCGGCCCGATCGAAGACTCGATGGCCACGCTGGTCTGCGCCCAGCTGCTGTTCCTCGAGGCCGAGAATCCGAAGAAGGAAATCGCCCTCTACATCAACTCGCCCGGCGGCGTGGTGACCAGCGGCATGGCGATCTACGACACCATGCAGTTCATCAAGCCGGCGGTCTCGACCCTGTGCATCGGCCAGGCGGCCTCGATGGGTTCGCTGCTCCTGTGCGCCGGTCACAAGGACATGCGCTTCGCCACGCCGAACGCACGCATCATGGTGCACCAGCCGTCCGGCGGCTTCTCGGGTCAGGCCTCGGATATCGAGCGTCATGCCCAGGACATCATCAAGCTGAAGCGCCGTCTGAACGAGGTCTATGTCGAGCACACCGGTCAGGACTACGAGACGGTTGAACGCACGCTCGATCGTGACCACTTCATGACCGCCCAGGAGGCGCGCGAGTTCGGTCTGATCGACAAGGTCTATTCGTCGCGCGACGCCCTCGAGGCCGAAGGCACCAAGTAGGGCTGCGTCGTCACGCCACGGCCACACTTGCATCGCGATCATGGCGGCGCGTGCGTTAAGCGCCGCTCAAGCAATCGACGCTACGCTGGACGATGTGCAAGAGTGGCCGATGGTATCGGGTCGTGGCTTTCGGGTGAGAGTCGCTTTGCCGAACGGGGCCGGGGGCACTAGGTTCGGTAGACCAAACGAGAAACGGATCCCTGGAGGGGACCGGATCGGAAGGAAAGACGCATGAGCAAAACGAGCGGCGGCGACTCCAAGAACACGCTCTACTGCTCTTTCTGCGGGAAGAGCCAGCACGAAGTCCGTAAGCTGATCGCCGGGCCGACGGTCTTTATCTGCGACGAGTGCGTCGAGCTGTGCATGGATATCATCAGGGAGGAAAACAAATCCTCCATGGTGAAGTCGCGGGAGGGTGTCCCCACCCCGCAGGAAATCATCGCGGTTCTCGACGACTACGTGATCGGGCAGTCCTTCGCCAAGAAGGTGCTCTCCGTCGCCGTGCACAACCATTACAAGCGGCTCGCCCACGCAGCCAAGAGCAACGACGTCGAACTGGCGAAGTCCAACATCCTGCTGATCGGCCCGACCGGTTGCGGCAAGACGCTGCTCGCGCAGACGCTGGCCCGCATCCTCGACGTGCCGTTCACCATGGCGGACGCGACCACGCTGACCGAAGCCGGCTATGTGGGCGAGGATGTCGAGAACATCATCCTCAAGCTGCTGCAGTCGGCCGACTACAATGTCGAGCGCGCCCAGCGCGGCATCGTCTATATCGATGAGATCGACAAGATCAGCCGCAAGTCGGACAATCCCTCGATCACCCGCGATGTGTCGGGCGAGGGCGTCCAGCAGGCGCTGTTGAAGATCATGGAAGGCACCGTGGCTTCAGTTCCGCCGCAGGGCGGTCGCAAGCACCCGCAGCAGGAATTCCTGCAGGTGGATACGGCGAACATCCTGTTCATCTGCGGCGGCGCCTTTGCCGGTCTCGACAAGATCATCTCGGATCGCGGTCGCAAGACCTCGATCGGCTTCGCGGCGAATGTCGCGGGTCCCGACGACCGGCGCACGGGCGACGTGTTCCGTCAGGTCGAGCCCGAGGATCTCTTGAAGTTCGGCCTCATCCCCGAGTTCGTCGGCCGTCTGCCGGTCCTGGCGACGCTTGAGGATCTCGACGAGGCGGCACTGGTCCAGATCCTGGAAGAGCCGAAGAACGCACTGGTCAAGCAGTACCAGCGTCTGTTCGAGATGGAGAATGTCGAGCTGTCGTTCCACGAGGACGCGCTGCGCGCCATCGCCCGCAAGGCGATCGAGCGGAAGACCGGCGCCCGCGGGCTGCGCTCGATCATGGAAGCCATGCTCCTCGACACGATGTTCGACCTGCCGACGCTGGAAGGCGTGCAGGAAGTCGTGATCTCCGAGGACGTGATCGACGGCAATGCCCGTCCGCTCTACATCTATTCCGAGCGGAACGGCGAGAAGGAAAACGTCAGCGCCTGATGTGAATCATCAAGGCGATGTTTGACGGCTTATGAGCCCGTCCCGGCTTGGCGCCGGGGCGGGCTTTTCATTTTCGAGGACCGCCGCCTGCGACATCGGACAGCACCCGCGTCCCGCTGCCGAATCGCTTGAATAGCAGGCGTGTGACGCCCACATTACGGTCGTGATGGCGCTGGACCCGCGCGCTTCGAAGAAGGCGCAGGATCGGTGGCCGAACACGGCGAGGATGCCGTAGAAAGGAATACCATGTCTGATATGCAAGAACGCCAGGGTGCCGCCGGGGCGGCTCTGTACCCGGTTCTGCCGCTGCGCGACATCGTCGTGTTTCCGCACATGATCGTGCCGCTCTTCGTCGGCCGCGAAAAATCGATCAAGGCGCTCGAGGAGGTGATGGGTGCCGACAAGCAGATCCTGCTTGCGACCCAGAAGAACGCCTCCGACGAGGACCCGACCGCGGATGCGATCTACGAGATCGGCACCGTGGCCAACGTGCTGCAGCTCCTGAAACTCCCGGACGGCACCGTGAAGGTGCTGGTCGAAGGCATGGGCCGGGCGAAGATCGAGAGCTTCTCGCCGCGGACCGAGTGGCACGAGGCCTCCGCCAGCCTGATCGAGGAGACCGAGGAAGACCCGGTCGAGATCGAGGCGCTGGCGCGTTCGGTGGTCTCGGAGTTCGAGAACTACGTCAAGCTGAACAAGAAGATCTCGCCCGAAGTGGTGGGGGCTGCCGGCCAGATCGAGGACTACTCGAAGCTCGCGGACACCGTCGCCTCGCATCTGGCGATCAAGATTCCCGAGAAGCAGGACATGCTGGCGATGATCAGCGTGCGCGAGCGGCTGGAAAAGGCCCTCGGCTTCATGGAATCGGAGATTTCGGTTCTGCAGGTGGAGAAGCGCATCCGCTCGCGCGTCAAGCGCCAGATGGAGAAGACCCAGCGCGAGTACTACCTGAACGAGCAGATGAAGGCGATCCAGAAGGAGCTCGGCGACGGCGAGGACGGCCGCGACGAGATGGCCGAGCTGGAAGACCGGATCAAGAAGACCAAGCTCTCCAAGGAGGCGCGCGAGAAGGTCGCCGCCGAGATGAAGAAGCTGAAGCAGATGTCGCCCATGTCCGCCGAATCGACGGTCGTGCGCAATTATCTGGACTGGATCCTCGGGTTGCCCTGGGGCGTGAAGTCGCGCGTCAAGGTCGATCTGAAGAAGGCCGAGGATGTTCTCGAAGCCGATCATTTCGGGCTCGAGAAGGTCAAGGAACGGATCGTCGAGTATCTGGCCGTGCAGAGCCGCCAGTCGAAGCTGAAGGGGCCGATCCTGTGCCTCGTCGGCCCTCCGGGCGTCGGCAAGACCTCGCTCGCCAAGTCGATCGCCAAGGCGACCGGCCGCGAATATGTGCGCATGGCGCTGGGCGGCGTGCGTGACGAAGCCGAGATCCGGGGCCACCGGCGGACCTATATTGGCTCGATGCCCGGCAAGGTCATCCAGTCGATGAAGAAGGCGAAGAAGACCAACCCGCTGTTCCTTCTCGACGAGATCGACAAGATGGGCCAGGACTTCCGCGGCGATCCGTCGTCGGCGCTTCTGGAGGTGCTCGATCCCGAGCAGAACGCCAGCTTCGTCGATCACTATCTCGAGGTCGAATACGATCTGTCCTCGACCATGTTCGTGACGACGGCCAACACGCTGAACATCCCGGCACCGCTGATGGATCGGATGGAGATCATCCGCATCGCCGGCTACACCGAGGACGAGAAGGTCGAGATCGCGTCGCGGCACCTGCTGCCGAAGGCGATCCGCGACCATGCGCTGAAGCCCGAGGAGTTCTCCGTCAGCGCCGATGCGCTGCAGGAGATCGCCCGTCGCTACACCCGCGAGGCCGGCGTGCGGAACTTTGAGCGCGAGCTGATGACGCTCGCCCGCAAGGCCGTCACGAAGATCCTCAAGGGCGAGGAGAGCAAGATCGAGGTCACGGCCGCGAATCTGTCGGATTATCTCGGCGTGCCGCGTTATCGCTATGGCGAGGCGGAGACCGAGGATCAGGTCGGCGTGGTGACCGGGCTGGCATGGACCGAGGTCGGTGGCGAATTGCTGACGATCGAAGGCGTCATGATGCCCGGCAAGGGCAAGATGACGGTGACCGGCAACCTCAAGGAGGTGATGAAGGAGTCGATCTCGGCTGCGGCTTCCTATGTCCGGTCGCGGGCCCTCGACTACGGTATCAAGCCGCCGCTGTTCGAGAAGCGGGACATCCACGTCCACGTGCCGGAAGGCGCGACGCCGAAGGACGGTCCGTCCGCCGGTGTCGGCATGGCCACGGCCATCGTCTCGGTGCTCACGGGCATTCCGGTGCGCCGCGATATCGCCATGACCGGCGAGATCACCCTGCGTGGGCGGGTCCTGCCGATCGGCGGTCTGAAGGAGAAGCTCCTGGCGGCGCTGCGTGGTGGTATCAAGAAGGTGCTGATTCCGCAGGAAAACGCCAAGGATCTGGCCGACATCCCGGACAATGTGAAGAACGGGCTGGAGATCGTGCCGGTGTCGCGGATGGGCGAAGTGCTGCGGCACGCGCTGATCGAGATGCCGACTCCGGTCGAATGGTCGGAAGTGGACGAGCCGATGTCCGGTCAGCCGCTGGTGGAAAACGGCGCCACGGCTGTTGCCCACTAGGCTCACCTTCACATCTTGTTAGTAATGCCGCCGCTCGTCGGCGGCATTTTTTTGCCCCAAAGCCCTGAAAACAGGGGCTTTGGCGTTGCAGAACGTTGTATCATCCGCGAAGGTACGCGGCCGTACTCACGGATCGCTAAGATGCGCGAACGATAAAAGGAGGGTATCCATGAACAAGAATGAACTGATCGCCGCCGTATCCGAGAAGGCTGACCTGTCCAAGCAGGACGCCAGCTCCGCAGTGGACGCGGTGTTCGACACGCTGCAGGCCACCATGGCGAAGGGCGACGACATCCGCCTCGTCGGCTTCGGCACCTTCTCGGTGTCGCATCGCGCCGCCTCCAAGGGCCGCAACCCCTCGACCGGTGCCGAGGTCGACATCCCGGCCCGCAACGTGCCGAAATTCGCTGCCGGCAAGGGTCTCAAGGACGCCGTCAACAACAAGTAAGTCCTGGCGCGGCCCGCGCGGCCGCAGCAGTGCGAACGTAAAGACACCGGTCCAGGCGACAAGCCTGACCGGTGTTTTGCGTTTCAGGGCCGGCATCGCACAGCGTGCGAAAGCCGGCGTCGTGGCTTGCAGTCAGAAATCGGAGAGAAAGTGCGGCAGGGCCGCATGGCTGGAGCGGCCAGGGCGCCGCTGGCAGAGTGCGGTCCGCGCGGCATGGCGCTGCGGACGGCTGGCGGCGGGGCAGGCGGGAAGGCCCGCCCCGCGGCGTATCAGTCGGCGCTGAGGGTCCGCGCTTCCGGGCCCTTGTTGCCCTGAACGAAGCGGACGGTGACCTTCTGGCCGTCGGCGAGGGTGGTCAGGCCCGAGCGGTTGAGGGCCGTGGCATGGACGAAGACGTCCTTGCCGGCGCCGTCGTCGAGGCCGATGAAGCCGAAGCCCTTGTCGGCATTGTACCACTTGACCGTGCCGGTGGCCTCTTCCTCGGGACCGCCGGGAGCACCGCCGCCCTGCCGCTGGGGCGCGGGACGGGCGCGTGCCGGTGCGGGGTTGCCGGAGCCGGCCGCAACCGAGAGCACCTCGGTGACCTGCATGCCCTTCTGGCCCTGGTCGATCCGGACCGTGAGGCGGGTGCCTTCGGTCACGCCGTCGGCGCTGGCGCCGGCCGCCTCGAGGGCCCGCACGTGCAGGAATGCCTCGGTGCCGTCGGCGGCCTTCACGAAGCCGAAGCCCTTGGTGGCGTTGAACCACATCACTTCGGCGTCGGACGGCAGCGATCCGCCGGACCCGCCAGCGGGCGACGAGCGCTGGAAGTAGCTCGGCTCGGCATCCCGCTCCGCCGGCAAGGCGCCGTCATCATCGAATCCGCGGCGGCGCGTGTCGCGGTGGTCTCGGTATTTACCCATGGTGGTCTCAGCTTGGACATGTTCGGATTGCGGAATATGTAAAGGAAACGGCATCACGCGCAAGCGGCAGAGGATGCGTTTTACATCCTCCGCTCGCGCGATAGCTGTTTTCCGCGAATGATTTACCAGCAAATGATCGCACATGCGACGGCGAAATATCGCCGTCAGGCGCGCTCAGCCGCATCGGCAATGACGGCGAGGAAGGTGTCGCCGTAGCGTTCCAGCTTGGCGAGACCGACCCCCGGGACCGCGTGCAAGGCGTCGGCATCGTGCGGTCGCCGCTCGGCCATGGCCCTGAGGGTGGCGTCGGAAAACACCATGTAGGGTGGGACCTGCTGCTCCTTGGCGAGGCGCAGCCGTTCCTGGCGCAGCGCCTCGAACAATGTCGCGGCGGTCTCGTCCATCCCTTCCGTCGCATGGTCGCTGCGGCGGAACTGGGTGGCCTTGCGGACCCGGTCCTTGCGCAGGATCACCTTGCGCTCGCCGCGGAACACGGCGCGGGCATCCTCGCCCAGCTTCAGGGCGCCGAAAGCGGCGTGGTCGATGGTCAGAAGGCCCGATGCGGTGAGCTGGCGGGCGACCGACTGCCAGACGCGCTGTTCGGTATCCTTGCCGGCGCCGAAGACCGGGATGCCGTCCTGGCCGGCGCGTACGACCTTGTCGGTCGCCTTGCCGGTGAGAACATCGATCACATGGCCCGAGCCGAACCGCTCGCCGGTGCGGTAGACGGCGGCGAGCAGCTTGACCGCCGCCTCGGTGCCGTCCCAGGTCTCGACCGGCGACAGGCAGGTGTCGCAATTGCCGCACCGCCCCTCATGGTGCTCGCCGAAATGGGCGAGGATGGCGGCGCGGCGGCAGTCGGCCGTCTCGCAGATGGCGAGAAGGGCGTCGAGCTTGGCGCGCTCGACCCGCTTGATGGTTTCCTCCGAGCCGCCCTGATCGATCATCCGCCGGCGCTGCACCACGTCCTGCATGCCGTAGGCCATCCAGGCGTCGCTCGGCTGGCCGTCACGCCCGGCGCGGCCGGTCTCCTGGTAATACGCCTCGACCGACGAGGGCAGGTCGAGATGGGCGACGAAGCGCACGTCCGGCTTGTCGATACCCATGCCGAAGGCCACCGTCGCGACGAGGCAGAGATTCTCCTCGTTGAGGAAGGCTGCCTGGTTGGCGGCGCGCACGCTGGCATCGAGACCCGCATGGTAGGGCAGGGCCCGGATACCCTGGGTGTTGAGCCAGGCCGCCGTCTCCTCCACCTTGCGGCGCGACAGGCAGTAGACGATGCCGCTGGCGCCTTCGTGCCGTTCCAGGAACGACAGGAGCTGCTTTTTCGGGTTGTCGCGCTCGACAATGGCGTAGCGGATGTTCGGCCGGTCGAAGCTGGTCATGTAGACCGGCGCGTCGGTCAGCCGCAGGCGCTCGATGATGTCGGCCCGCGTCGTCGGATCGGCGGTCGCGGTCAGGGCGATCCGCGGCACCGACGGGAAATCGTCCGCAAGGGTTTCGAGCAGCCGGTATTCGGGCCGGAAATCGTGACCCCACGCGCTGACGCAATGGGCTTCGTCGATGGCGAAGAGGGCGATGCGGACACGCGACAGCGTGCGCCGGAACCCCTCGCTGACGATCCGCTCCGGCGTGACGTAGAGAAGGTCGAGCCTGCCGGCGAGAAGGTCGGCGCGCACCGTGTCGCGCTCCTCGTCGCTCATGGACGAGTTCAGGGAGGCAGCGTTGACGCCGGCCTGGCGCAGGCCCTCGACCTGGTCGTGCATCAGCGCGATCAGCGGCGAGACGACGATGCCGACGCCCGGGCGGCAGAGTGACGGGATCTGGTAGCAGACCGACTTGCCCGCGCCGGTCGGGAACAGGACGACGGCATCGCCGCCGGCGACGACCTGGTCGACCACCGCTTCCTGCTGGCCGCGAAAGGCCGCGTGGCCGAAGACCGTCCGCAGCATCTCGCGCGGATCGGCCGTCGCGCCGGCATTGGTCGCCTGCGTCGGGCCGTTCCTGTCGAACAGGGGATCGGTCTTGGCCGGCCCGGCGGACCGGCGTCCTTCTTGCTGCATCATCGTCTCCGGGAATCGCCGCGCGAGGGTCGGTCATCGGGCGGCGCAACGCAACTCGTCGGCCGGTGTCGTGCCGGCGGCGATCCGTCACGTGTAGGTGGTGGCCCGTGACGGGGCCGCAATCGGTTCATGGGTTGCCCGGTCGGGCGTCGACCGGAAAGCGGGCGCTGAGAAAGCGGGAGCCCGCGAGGCCGAACCGCCACGGCGTCTCGGCGCCCTTGGTGATGCCGATTCGCGGCCCGACGACGATCTGCGGCGATGCGGCTGCCGGCTCCAGCCGGAACGGCGGCGCGTCGAGCCGGCAGCCATCCTGCGCGCCGGTGATGCCGAGGGCCTGGGTGAGTCGCCCCGGACCCGCGCAGAGCTTGCGGATGTCGGCGAGGCCGCGCCGCTCCGCCATGGCGTCGAGGCCGAGCGTCGGTTCGATCGCCCGGATCAGGACGGCGCTGGCGTTGCCCGGCGCCTCGCAGACGAAATTGAGGCACCAGTGGATGCCGTAGGAGCGGTAGACATAAGCCCGGCCGGGCTCGCCGAACATTGCGGCGTTGCGCGCCGTCGCGCCCTTGAAGCTGTGGGAGGCGGGGTCCTGCTGGTCGTAGGCCTCGGTCTCGACGATCGTACCGCCCAGGGTGCCGTCGACGACAAGTGTCGCCCCGATCAGGTCCCGGGCCACGGACACGACGTCACGGTCGAAGAAGCGTGTTGGGATCATTATGGCTCGGCGGTAGCTGTTCAGTACGCTTGGCGATCGGCGGTGCTTCGACGACGCACGGCGCGCCGTTTCGTTCCGGCTGCGGTGAGGCGGGACGCATCGATTTCACGCGCCCGCCCTTCCGCAGATCGGTGGCCCACCGGATGGCGGTGGTCGGGAACGGCATCGACGCCATGACGTTTCGCGGTCGAGGCAACTCGAGGAGGTATCCATGCCCGCTCAGTCCAAGTCACAGCAGAAGGCCGCCGGCGCGGCCCTGTCCGCCAAGCGCGGCGACACCAAGGTCTCCGATCTGCAGGGTGCGTCGAAAGGCATGTACGAATCGATGAGCGAGAAAGAGCTCGACGACATGGCGTCCACCCAGCGCAAGGGCAAGCCGGAACACAAGTCCGACTAGCGCCACCGTTCTTCGCCTTGAAGCGGCAGCCGGCAGGCGACCCTGCCGGCTGTTGCCGTATCGGGGAGGCGAGGCCGGCCAAGACGCCGTGGCGCTTGTGCGACAGCGGCGCTGGCATCGTGAGCCGCGGCGTGCATCGCGGAGCACATGTGCTAAGGGCGCCCGACATCATGTGACGGAGCAGTCTTCAAGAGATGCCGAAAAGCGCCCTCGACAAGGATCTGAAAAAGGTCGTTTCGCTGGAAACGGCCACCTACGGTTCGGCCCGCTCGGTTGCGGCGCCCGGCATGGCGGTGCTCTTCCTTCTGGGGGCGATGGCGCTGGCCAGCGTCTTCGTGGCCGATGGTCCGCTGACCTATCTCGTCGTCATCGCCGCGGTGATCGCCGGCTACATGGCGTTGAATGTCGGCGCCAACGACGTTGCCAACAACATGGGCCCGGCGGTCGGGTCGAAGGCGCTGACGCTGGCCGGTGCGCTGGCGATCGCCGCGGTCTGCGAGGGCGCGGGCGCCATCATCGCCGGCGGCGACGTGGTCAGCACGATCTCCCGCGATCTCCTGCAGCCGCACGCGGCGATGGAGGCGATCGACTTCATCCTGATCATGATGGCGGCGTTCCTGGCCGCCGGCCTGTGGATTCATCTCGCGACCGTCTTCGGCGCGCCGATCTCCACCACCCACGCCATTGTCGGCGGCGTCGTCGGCTCCGGCGTCGCGGCAGCCGGCGCCGGGATCGTCGCATGGCCGATGCTGGGCGCGATCGTTGCCAGCTGGATCATCTCGCCGGCGCTGGGTGGCGGCATCGCGGCGCTGCTCCTGGCACTGGTCGAGACCCTGATTCTCAACCGCGAGGATCGTCTCGCGGCGGCCCGGCGCTGGGTGCCGGTGCTGGTGGCGCTGATGTCCGGCATCTTCGCGATGTATCTGATGACCAAGGGCCTGAAGCGGCTGTGGACGCCGGAGCCGATGCATGTGCTGGCGGGCGGGCTGGCGTTCGCCATCGTCGGCTGGCTCGTCGCGCGGCCCTGGATCCGCCGGCGTTCCACGGGGATGGACAGCCGCATCAAGACGATCAGCGGCCTGTTCGTGCCGCCGCTGATCTTCGCGACCGCGCTGCTGTCCTTTGCCCATGGCGCCAACGACGTCGCCAATGCGGTCGGACCGCTGGCCGCGATCGTGGCGACCGCCACGTCGGGATCGACCGCCGACGGGCAGGTGGTCCTGCCGCTCTGGGTGCTGTCGATCGGCGCGATCGGCATCGCCGTCGGCCTCGCATTGTTCGGGCCGCGGGTGATCCGCACCGTCGGCGAGAAGATCACCAAGATGAACGAGATCCGCGCCTATTGCGTCGCCCTGTCGGCCGCGATCACGGTGCTGCTGGCCTCGAGCCTCGGCCTGCCGGTGTCTTCGACCCATATCGCGGTGGGCGCGATCTTCGGCGTCGGCTTCCTGCGCGAGTTCAAGTCGAACCGCGGGCTGGTCAATCCCGGCGTGCAGCCGCGGACGCTGTTCCTGAAGACATCGCGGCTGAACGCGACGCCGGAGGAGGCGATCGCCAATTTCCAGAAGCGGGAGCGGCGGCGTCTGGTGCGGCGTCAGCACCTGTTCGGCATCGCCGCCGCCTGGGTGATCACGGTGCCAGCGGCAGCTCTGCTCTCGGCGCTGCTCTACCTCGCCATGTCGGCGATGGTCGTCAGCTAGCGGTCAGCCGGCGGTAGAGCTTCTCGGTCAGCTCGACGACCGGCTTTTCCGTCAGCAGGCGGCGGGTCTCGCCGAAGGTCGCCCAATGGCGGTAGCGCTGGCGCATTTCCTGCCAGGCGTCGTGCTGCTGCTCGACCCGCAGGGGATAGAGCGTCACGTCGAGGACCTTGGTCTGGCGAAGCCCGCGCTTGAGCGTGCGGTAGGTGCCGAGCGGGGCCTGTTCGACATGGCCCTCGACACCGGCTTCCTCAAAGGCTTCCTGCGCGGCGCTCTCCCAGGGGGCCAGGCCCTCCATCAGGGAGCCCTTCGGAAAGATCCAGCGGCCGGTCCGGCGCGAGGTGATCAGCAGGAAGACCGGCTGGTCGCCGACCACCGCATAGGGGATCGTCCCGGTCTGGGTGCCCGAGGGGTCGCTGCCGCGCAGCATCGAACGTTCGGCGAGTCTTTCGCGGAGCACTTCCATCATTGAGCCGGTTCCTCTCTCGTTCCGCTCGGCGTGCAGGCCATCCCGGCGCGCGCAAAGCAGATCATCATCATATCAACTGCATTGAACTTGCGCCGATCTGGCGGCGGCAAGTTGCCTGTAAAGACGTGTCGCGGCGAGCGCGCGCGGCGCCTGCGAAAAGGCAGGGCGGCAACCATCGAATCGCAGCGTATCATCCGTGCATGAGTTATAGGGCGCACGTGGTGCGCTTTCCAGCCCCTGCTGTCCGGGGCGGCAGGAAAAGCCCTGTGGCGCCAAGCGTTTGTCTTCACGCTTGCGTGAATCGCGGGAGAGCCCGGTGGCCGTTCGGGCACGGGTCGCGGCGATAGCCCGCAAGGCCGCGCCAGGCGGACTTCCGGCTTCATGCTTTGGCCATATTGGAGTGCGTTACGAGCTTGTAACGCTTGGTCAGCGGGCGAATCCGGCAAGACCCGTCAGCTTCCGTTTACCATGACGGGCTAGGTTCTGCAGGGACGTGCATATCCACGAGGAGTTTCGATGACGATTTCCAACGACGCGTGCAACGGCAAGCGGCTCAGCCGCCGTCGCTTCGTGCTCGGCACGGCGGCCGCCAGTGCAGCGATGCTGCCCGGTGCCGCCTTTGCGCAGAACGCCCTCGGCGAACTGCTGCAGGCGCCGACTCGCGGCAATTGGGACGATCAGTTCGACACGCGCGGCTCCAACGTCCGTCAGGTCGCCTCGAACTCCCCGGTGTTTTCCGAAAACACGATCTATTCGCTGCAGGAGGCGATCAACAGCTATTCCGCCATCGTGCAGGGTGGTGGCTGGCCGATGGTGCCGGAAGGCGAGACGCTGAAGATCGGCGTGCAGTCGCAGACCGTGCCTGTCCTGCGGCAGCGCCTGGCGATCGCCGGCGACCTCGGCAACAATGCCGGCGGATCCCCGGCCTTCGATACCTATGTCGATGCGGCGGTGAAGCGCTTCCAGGCCCGTCATGGCCTTCCGGCCGACGGCGTCGTCTCGGGGCACACCTACAAGGCGATGAATGTCGGCGCCGACCTGCGTCTCGGCCAGCTGCAGACCAATCTGCAGCGTCTTCGTGAGAAGCTCGCCACCGATCTCGGCCAGCGCAACGTCGTGGTCAACATTCCGGCCGCCTCGATCGAGGCCGTCGAGAATGGCCGCGTCGTGCAGCGCCATACGGCGGTCGTCGGCAAGGTCGACCGGCAGACGCCGATCCTCGACTCGCGCATCACCAATCTCAACCTGAACCCGTACTGGCATGCCCCGGTGTCGATCGTCCGCAAGGACATCATCCCGCTGATGCAGAAGGACCCGACCTATCTGGAGCGGAACGCCATCCGCATCTTCGACGGCAATGGTCAGGAAATCCCGCCGCAGACGATCGACTGGAACACGGAAGAGGCGGTGAAGTACCTGTTCCGCCAGGATCCGGGCAAGATCAACGCCATGGCGTCGGTGAAGATCAACTTCCCGAACCCGCATGCGGTCTACATGCACGACACGCCGCAGCAGAGCCTGTTCTCGGAGCTGATGCGGTTCGAATCGTCGGGCTGCGTGCGCGTGCAGAACGTGCGCGACCTGATCGTCTGGCTGGCCCGCGACGTGCCGGGCTGGGATCGCCAGCGCATCGAGCAGGTGATCGCCGCCCGCGAGCGCCAGGACATCGACCTTCTGAATCCGGTGCCGGTGCATTTCACCTACATCACCGCCTGGGCGACCGACCCGACGGTCGTGCAGTTCCGTGACGACATCTATCACCGCGACGGCGTCGAGCAGCTGGCGATGAGCGAACTGACGGCGACGGCCTATGCGCCGAACCAGCAGAACCCCTACGCCCGCGGCGACGACGGCTACTGAGCCACGCCAACGCGACGACATGCGGGCCGGGTGCAGCAATGCGCCCGGCCTTTTTCATGCGCGGCCTTTCGCCGTTGGTGCTGCGCAAGCGGCTATGGTATTGGCGCAGCCATCTCGTGGCAGGACCCCGCCGGGTCGCCGCGCCGCCCGAAGGAGACCATCATGAGCCAGGCCATTCGTAACGATGCGTCGCGCGAGTTCGGCGATTTCTTCACCGCCTCGCTGGCCGACCGCGACCCCGATATCTTCGGCGCCGTCGGCAACGAACTGTCGCGCCAGCGCCACGAGAT
This sequence comes from Aurantimonas sp. DM33-3, assembly GCF_014334315.1. Lineage (NCBI taxonomy): Bacteria > Pseudomonadati > Pseudomonadota > Alphaproteobacteria > Hyphomicrobiales > Aurantimonadaceae > Aurantimonas > Aurantimonas sp. DM33-3. The sequence continues at coordinate 175,982 of NZ_JACSGS010000006.1, forward strand.
CGAACTGATCGCGTCCGAGAACATCGTGTCGCGCGCCGTGCTCGAGGCGCAGGGCTCGGTGCTGACCAACAAATATGCCGAGGGCTATCCGGGCCGGCGCTATTATGGCGGCTGCGAGTTCGTTGACGTCGTAGAGACGCTGGCTATCGACCGGGTGAAGCAGCTCTTCGGCTGCGAGTTCGCCAATGTGCAGCCCAATTCCGGCAGCCAGGCCAACCAGGCGGTGCTGCTTGCCCTGTCGAAGCCGGGCGATACGCTGCTCGGCATGAGCCTCGACGCCGGCGGACACCTGACCCACGGCGCCAAGCCCAATCTGTCGGGCCGCTGGTTCAACGCCGTGCAGTACGGTCTCGATCTGGAGACCGGCCTCATCGACTACGACCAGGTCGAGGCACTGGCCGTCGAAAACAAGCCGGCGATCATCGTGGCGGGCGGTTCGGCCTATTCGCGGCAGATCGATTTTGTCCGCTTCCGGGCGATCGCCGACAAGGTCGGGGCGTATCTGTGGGTCGACATGGCGCATTTCGCCGGCATCGTCGCCGCCGGTCTCCACCCGAGCCCGTTCCCGCACGCCCATGTCGCCACCTCGACGACCCACAAGACCCTGCGCGGGCCGCGCGGCGGCATCGTCCTGACCAATGACGAGGCGATCGCCAAGAAGATCAACTCGGCAGTGTTCCCGGGCCTGCAGGGCGGACCGCTGATGCACGTCATCGCCGGCAAGGCCGTGGCCTTCGGCGAGGCGCTGACGCCGGGCTTCCGCTCCTATATCGGGGCGGTCTGCGAGAACGCACGGGCGCTGGCGGAAACGCTGAGCGAGGGCGGCGTCGACACCGTGTCCGGCGGCACCGACACCCATCTGATGCTCGTCGATCTGCGGCCGAAGGGCCTGACCGGCAAGGCGTCGGAGCTGGCGCTCGGCCGCGCCAACATCACCTGCAACAAGAACGGCGTGCCCAACGACCCGGAGAAGCCGATGGTGACCTCGGGCATCCGGCTCGGCACCCCCGCGGCCACCAGCCGCGGCTTCGGCGTGCCGGAGTTCCAGGAGGTCGGCCGGATGATCGTCGAGGTGCTCGACGGCCTGAAGGCAGCCAATTCCGAAGAGGGCAACGCCGCCGTCGAGGCTGCGGTGAAGGAGAAGGTCGTCGCGCTGACGGACCGGTTCCCGATCTACGAAGGCCTCTGACAGCCGCCCGGGCCGGCACGGCCCAGCCAGGGATCATGCGCGCCGGCCATCGGCACGCATGATCGCTTCCAAGATCGAAGAGGTGCCATGCGCTGTCCCTATTGCGGCTCGCAGGACAGTCAGGTGAAGGATTCGCGCCCCGCCGAGGATGGCGGCACGATCCGGCGCCGGCGGGTCTGTCCCGATTGCAACGGCCGCTTCACGACCTTCGAACGCATCCAGCTGCGCGAGCTTCAGGTGCTGAAGAAGTCCGGCCGCAAGGTGCCGTTCGATCGCGACAAGCTGGCGCGCTCGGTCGAGGTGGCGCTGCGCAAGCGCTCCGTCGATCCCGACCGGGTCGAGCGGCTGATCTCCGGCATCGTGCGCCGGCTCGAGCAGTCCGGCGAACAGGAAGTGCGGTCCGAAGCGCTCGGCGAGATGGTCATGGAAGCCCTGAAGGGGCTCGATGACGTCGCCTATGTCCGCTTCGCCTCGGTCTATCGCGATTTCCGCGAGGCCCGCGATTTCCAGTCGCTGATCGGCGAGCTGGGACGCGGCGATGGCCCGGCCACGATCGACGAGGACGAGACCACGCCCGACGAGCCATCCTCGTGACCGGGCAGGGCACTTCGACGAGCCCCGAACGTCCGGCCACCGAGGTGGACCGGCGCTTCATGGCGGCCGCCATCCGCTACGCCCAGCGCCATGTCGGACGCACGGCGACCAACCCGTCCGTCGCGACGCTGATCGTGCGCGACGACGGAACCGGCCCGCGCATCGTCGGGCGCGGTGTCACCGCGATCGGCGGCCGGCCGCATGCCGAGACGGGCGCGCTCGCCGAAGCCGGTGAGCTTGCGCGCGGCGCCACCGCCTATGTCACGCTGGAGCCCTGCGCCCATCACGGCCGCACGCCTCCCTGCGCCGAGGCGCTGGTAACGGCGGGAATCGCGCGCGTCGTTTCGGCGGCGGCCGATCCCGACCCGCGAGTCGACGGCCGCGGCCACGCGATCCTGCGGGCCGGCGGATTGTCGGTCACGCCGCGCGTCATGGCCGCCGAGGCCGCCGCGCCCATCTCGGGCTATCTGACCCGTCACGGCGCGGGCCGGCCGGAAATCCTTTTGAAGATGGCGCTGTCCCGCGATGGCCGGATCGGCATTCGCGGCGGCGGCCAGGTGAAGATCACCGGGGCCGTCGCCGACGCCCAGACCCATCTGGCCCGGGCCCGCCACGATACGATTCTGATCGGCGCCGGGACCGCGCAGGAAGACGATCCGCGGCTCGACTGCCGTCTGCCGGGCATGGCCGGCCGGTCGCCGAACCGCATCGTGCTCGATCCGCGGCTGCGGACCCCGCCGGAGCTGACCATCGCACGCACCGCCGCCGAGACGCCGACGCTGATCGCCACCCTCGCCAGCGCCGATCCCGAACGCCGGGCGGCGCTGGCCCGGCAGGGCGTGCAGTTCATCGCCTGCGAGGCCGATCCGGAGACCGGCCGCATCGCACTGCCCGAACTGCTGGAGGATCTGGCGGCGACGGGCGTTGCGAGCGTGCTGGTGGAGGGCGGTGCCGAGACCGGCGCCAGTTTCCTCGACAGCGATCTCGTCGACCGGCTGATTTTGGTGCAGGGGCCCGTGGAGATCGGCGAGGAGGGCGTGCGCGCGCCGATCGATGTCGCCACGGCGCGCAGCCTCTTCCGCCTGGTCCGCGAATATCGCTTCGGCGACGACCATTGGTACGAGTTCGAGAGAAGGGCCGCCTGATGTTCACCGGAATCGTCACCGACGTCGGCCGGATCGTCCGCACCGAGCGCCTCGACGCCGGTCGCCGCTTTCGCGTCGCAACGCAATACGACCCGGCCGGGATCGCGCTGGGCGCATCCATCGCCTGCTCGGGCGTCTGCCTGACCGTGACGGCGCTGCCCCAGCCGGGCGACGCCGACCGCTGGTTCGAGGTGGAGGCCTGGGAGGAGGCGCTGCGTCTGACCACGGCCGGAAGCTGGGAGGAGGGGAGCGCCCTCAATCTCGAACGGTCGCTGAAGATCGGCGATGAGATCGGCGGCCATCTCGTTTCGGGTCACGTGGACGGGCAGGCAGAGATCGTCGCCGTCACCGGGGAGGGCGAGGCTGTCCGCTTCACCCTGCAGGCGCCCGGCGAGCTCAGCCGTTTCATCGCCCGCAAGGGCTCCGTCTGCCTCGACGGCACCTCGCTGACGGTGAACGGCGTCGACGGCGACCGCTTCGACGTTCTCCTGATCCGCCACTCGCTGGACGTGACCGCCTGGGGCGCGCGAAAAGCCGGCGACAGGGTGAATCTCGAGGTCGATCAGATCGCGCGCTATGCCGAACGGCTGTTCGGTGCGCGGTCGGCGGAGAGCTGAGGCTCCAAGCGAGCCGAAGACCTATCGTCTTTTCTGCATATCTTTGCGGGTTTTGCCCGTCGCGACACGCTTTCGCCGCCTCCATCCTGTTGCGTGCAGGCCGCGCGAGGGGTAACCCACGCCATCGCTTCCCCGAAGGATACCGCAATGGCTGCCAAGCTGAATCTCCTCGTCGTCGAGGCCCGCTTCTATGACCCCATCGCAGACCTCCTTCTGGACGGTGCGACGGCGGCGCTGACGGAAGCCGGCGTCGATTTCGACGTCGTCACCGTTCCCGGCGCGCTCGAGATCCCGGCCGCGATCGGCTTCGCCCTCGGGGCGGCGGATGAATCGGGCACCGAGTATGACGGCTTCGTCGCGCTCGGCTGCGTGATCCGCGGCGAGACCTATCATTTCGAGCTGGTGTCGAATGAATCGGGCCGGGCGCTGACCGATCTGACGGTCCATGAATCGATCGCCCTCGGCAACGGCATTCTGACCGTCGAGAACGAGGAACAGGCCCGCGACCGGGCCGACCCCAAGCGCAAGGACAAGGGCGGTGCCGCGGCCCGTACGGCGCTGGCGATGATTGCCCTGCGCGAGCGGATGGGAGCCTGATCATGTCCAGTTCCGAACCTCAGGCGCGCCCGGTCAAGCAGGCCAACAAGCGCGGCGCGGCACGGCTCGCCGCCGTTCAGGCCCTCTACCAGATGGAAGTCGGCGGCACCGCGCTGCTGGAGACCGTCGCCGAATACGAGAATTTCCGGCTGGGCAGCGAGATCGACGGGGAGACCTATCGCGAGGCCGATGCCGGCTGGTTCCGCGACGTGGTGTCCGGTGTCGTCCGCAGCCAGACCGAGATCGATCCCAAGATCCACGCCTCGCTGCCGACCGACTGGCCGCTGTCGCGCATCGACACGACGCTGCGCGCGATCCTGCGGGCGGGCACCTACGAATTGTCGAACCGCAAGGACGTGCCGGTCGCGGTGATCGTTTCGGAATATATCGACGTCGCCAAGGCGTTCTACACCGGCGACGAACCGGGACTGGTCAACGCCGTGCTTGACCGCGTGGCGCGCAGTGTGCGGGCCGAGAAGCCCGGCGAGACCCGGACCGCGCGTCGCGGCGCAGCCGGCGGTGAGCCCTCGGCGTGAGCCCGGTCGCCGGAACGCCAGCCGCCGGGCCGGTGCTCGGCGAAAAGACCGTCCGTCGCAACGCCATCATCCTGGCCGCTGCACAGGCCTTGTGCGGCGCCTCCGGGCCCGTCGCCATCTCGATCGGCGGCCTGGCCGGCTCCTGGCTTCTCCTGGCCGACAAGTCGCTCGCGACCCTGCCGGTGACCGGCTACAATCTCGGCGTCGCCCTCGGCGCCCTGCCGGCAGCCGCGCTGATGCGCGCGGTCGGCCGGCGCTACGGCTTCATCTCGGGGGCGCTGGTCACCTCGGCCGGCGGCCTCGTCGCGGCAACCGCGCTCTTCCAGGAAAGCTTCTGGCTGTTCGCCTTCGCGCTGATGCTGATCGGCGTCGGCGGCTCGTTCGTCCAGCAATATCGCTTCGCCGCCACCGACGGCGCGCGCCGCTCGTTCCAGTCGCGGGCGATCTCGATCGTCCTGGCCGGCGGCATCTTCGCCGCGGTGATCGGCCCGCAGACGGTGCGCTATACGGCCGACCTGTTCCTGCCGGTGGAATTTGCCGGCGCCTTCATCGGACTGGTCTTCCTGGGGCTTGCCGGTGCGGCCATCCTGTCCTTCCTGCGCATTCCCGACAGTCCCGACGAGGGGCATCCGGCCGATCTCCTGCCGGCGCGGCCGCTCGCGACGGTCGTGGCGCAGCCGCGGTTCCTGGCCGGCCTGTGCTGCGGTGTCGGCAGCTTCGCCATGATGAGCTTCGTGATGACCGGCGCACCGCTGGCCATGGTCGGCTGCGGCCTGTCCAAGGACATCAGCACGCTCGGCATCCAGTGGCATGTCCTGGCGATGTTCGGCCCGAGCTTCTTCACCGGCCGGCTGATCCAGCGCTTCGGCAAGGAGCGCATCGTCGCGACCGGCCTGCTGCTGCTGGCCGCCAGCGCCGCCGTCTCCCTGTCGGGTCTCGCGGTCTGGCAGTTCTGGACCGGGCTGGTCCTGCTCGGCCTCGGCTGGAACTTCGGCTTCATCGGCTCCACCGCCATCGTGGCGGAGACCTATCGCCCGTCGGAGAAGAACAAGACGCAAGGCCTGCACGACTTCGTCCTGTTCTCGTCGGTCTCGCTGGCCTCCTTCCTGTCGGGGCGCACCTTCGTGGCCGCCGGATGGGAGACGATGAACATGGTCGTCTTCCCGGTGGTGCTGGTCTGTCTCGTGGTTCTCGTCCTGCAGGCGCGCTTCGCGCCGCTGCAACCGGCCGCCGACTGAGATCCTCGTGCCGGGCGCCCCTCCGGCCCGGACGGACACGCGCCCGAATTCCAGCCTGACCGCTACCGCGTCGTGCCGAAGATCACGGCGCTTGACGGCTTGCCGACTCCATATAACCTCGACCCGCTTGGCAAGGCGGGGAGCCTTCCCCGTCTTCGGCAGAACAATCGAAGATTGCCGGACCAAACCGGCACGGATCGAGGGGACAGCATGCCGACAATTCTCATAGTGGTGGCCCTGTGCGGGCTGCTGGCTCTTGCCTATGCGGGCTGGGCGACGCGATCGGTCCTTGCGGCCGACCAGGGCAATGCCCGGATGCAGGAAATCGCCGGGGCCATTCGCGAGGGTGCCCAGGCCTATCTCGCCCGCCAGTACACGACGATCGCCATTGTCGGCGTGGTCGTGGCGATCGTCACCGCGCTGCTCCTGTCGATCTACGCGGCGGTCGGCTTCGTCATCGGTGCCGTCCTGTCCGGTCTGGCCGGCTTCATCGGCATGAACGTCTCGGTCCGGGCCAATGTGCGCACCGCGCAGGCCTGCTCGCGCTCGCTCAGCCTCGGTCTCGGCATCGCCTTCAAGTCCGGCGCCATCACCGGCCTTCTGGTTGCCGGTCTCGCGCTGCTCGGTGTCACCGTGTATTTCTACGTCCTGACGGTCTCGATCGGCCTCGACGTGTCCGATCGCACGGTGATCGACTCGCTGGTCTCGCTCGGCTTCGGCGCCTCGCTGATCTCGATCTTCGCCCGCCTCGGCGGCGGCATCTTCACCAAGGGCGCCGATGTCGGCGGCGATCTCGTCGGCAAGGTGGAAGCCGGCATTCCCGAGGACGACCCGCGCAACCCGGCGACCATCGCCGACAATGTGGGTGACAATGTGGGCGACTGCGCCGGCATGGCGGCCGATCTGTTCGAGACCTACGCCGTGACCGTCGTCGCGACCATGGTGCTCGGCGCGATCTTCTTCGCAGGCACCGACATCATCGAAAGCGTCATGATCTACCCGCTGGCGATCGGCGGTGCCTGCATCCTGACCTCGATCGTCGGCACGTTCTTCGTGCGTCTCGGCTCGAACGGCTCGATCATGGGCGCGCTCTACAAGGGCCTGTGGGCGACGACGCTTCTGTCGATCGTCGGCATCGCCGTCGCCACCTGGGCGACCATCGGCTTCGGCGATATCGGTCAAGCGGCGTCGGGCATGACCATCAACGGTCTGAACCTGTTCGTCTGCGGCATCATCGGCCTCGTGGTGACCGGCCTGATCGTCTGGATCACCGAATATTACACGGGCGTCGGCTTCCGGCCGGTCCGCTCGATCAGCGAGGCATCGGTGTCGGGCCACGGCACCAACGTCATCCAGGGCCTCGCCATCTCGCTGGAATCCACGGCGCTGCCGACGATCGTCATCGTCGCCGGCATCATCTCGACCTTCCAGCTTGCCGGGCTTTACGGCACCGGAATCGCCGTGACGGCCATGCTCGGCATTGCCGGCATGATCGTGGCGCTCGACGCCTTCGGTCCGGTCACCGACAATGCCGGCGGCATTGCCGAAATGGCCGGCCTGCCGGCGGATGTCCGCAAGTCCACGGACGCGCTCGATGCGGTCGGCAACACGACGAAGGCGGTCACCAAGGGCTACGCGATCGGCTCGGCCGGTCTCGGCGCGCTGGTGCTGTTCGCGGCCTACAATTACGACCTGGCCTATTTCGTCGAGCAGGCGAATGCCGGCAACGGCTTCGAGTATTTCCGGGGCGTCGAACCGGATTTCGCCCTGACCAACCCCTTCGTCGTGGTCGGTCTGCTGCTCGGCGGCCTTATCCCGTTCCTGTTCGGCGGTATCGCGATGACGGCCGTCGGCCGCGCCGCGAGCTCGGTGGTGGACGAGGTGCGCCGGCAGTTCCGCGAGAAGCCGGGCATCATGGCCGGCACCGAACGGCCGGACTATGCACGGGCCGTCGACCTGCTGACCAAATCGGCGATCCGCGAGATGATCGTGCCGTCGCTGCTGCCGGTGCTGGCGCCGATCGTGGTGTATTTCGGCGTCTATCTGATCGCCGACAAGAGCCAGGCGTTCTCGGCGGTGGGTGCGATGCTGCTCGGCGTCATCGTCACCGGCATCTTCGTCGCCATCTCGATGACCTCCGGTGGCGGTGCCTGGGACAATGCCAAGAAGTCCTTCGAGGACGGCTTCGTGGACAGCGCCGGCGTGCGTCACGAGAAGGGCTCCGACGCCCACAAGGCCTCGGTGACCGGCGACACGGTGGGCGATCCCTACAAGGATACGGCCGGACCGGCGGTCAATCCGGCGATCAAGATCACCAACATCGTCGCGCTGCTGCTGCTCGCGGTGCTGGCGCACAACTGATCGCGGCCTAGCCGAAACAGAGAAAGGCCCCGCAGGCGAAAACCTGCGGGGCCTTTTCGTTGACGCGATAGCGGTGTCGGCAAACCCTAGAGGTTCGGGCCCGGCGAGCCGCTGCCGGTATCGGACAGGATCTGGCCGAGGAAGGTGCGGTCCTGACCGCCGGTCGGTGTGGTGCGCGAGATGAAGTCGAAGGGCTGGCCGTCCTGCAGGCCGTAATTGGCGATGCGCTCGACCCGGCCCTCGCCGTCGAAATAGACAGACAGGACGCGCTGGTCGACGAGTTGCGGCTTCATGAAGGCGACCGGCCGGACCCGCTTCTGCGAGATGTAGTAGAATACCTCATTGTCGAAGGTCGCCGTGGTCGAGGGCGAGCCCAGCGCCAGCAGCACCTGTTCGCGGCTCGAGCCGACCGGCACGAGTTCGACGGTCTTTTCGTCGATCACGTAGCCCTGGGTCAGCACTTCGCTGGTCGTGCAGTTCGACAGGGCCAGTGCGGCCAGAACGGCGGCCGAGGCGAGGAGAGGGCGCTTGAGTCGGACGGAAGGCTTCACGCTGTCTTACTCCTTGAGGCCATCGCCGATACGCGGCTGGCAGGTCCGTTGCCGCGACGCGGGAGTGCCGGCCGGCGGGATGTCCGCAAGCGGACGCCTCCGGCTGACGCGCGAGCGCGGCGGATGCGTTTTGGTAAAGCACCTGCGGGAGCGTTGCAATCGATCCGGCGCTGTGGCACCGCCCATGGCAGTGTAGCCATCGATCGGCCCAGCAATGTTTCAACGTTTCAGAGCCAACCGTCGTCTCAAGGCGCGCAACCGCGAGGTCGTCGACGATCTCTACGCCGCGCTGGTGATCCGATCGCGCCAGGACGACCTCTATCTCGCCTGCGCCATTCCCGACACCGTGATGGGACGCTTCGAGGCGCTGTCGGTGCACGTCTTCCTGTTCCTGCGGCGCTGCCGGGACGAGCCGACCCTGCGGCCGTTGGCGCAGGAAGTGGTCGATCGCTTCATCACCGACATCGAGGATTCGATCCGCGAACTCGGCGTCGGCGATCCGTCCGTGCCCAAGCGCATGCGCAAGCTGGCCGGCGTCTTCTACGAGCGGGTGTCGGTCTATGATGCCGCGCTCGACGCTGGCGACGTGGCGGGCTTGGCAACAGGCCTGAAAGGCCGGGCGGTGCCGGCGGACGCGCCGGAGGATGCAAGCGCTCGCCTTGCGACCTACATGATGGCGGAAAACGAGCGATTTGGAGCGATCGCGGCCGAGACGATCCTGGCCGGCACGCTCCAACCAGGGACCAGACCATGAGCAATCCGCAGACCGGGCCCGACCCGATCCGACTTCACATCGCCGCCGAGAAGCTGCCGCGCGACGGCCTCGAGATCCACTACGAGGCGAACGAGGCCGAGCGTGCCGCGCTGGCCCGGCATCTCGATATCCTCGAGGTTCGCGAGCTGCGGGCCGACCTCACCGCCTCGCGCTGGCGCGGCGAGGGGGTGAAGGTGAAGGGCAGCCTGCGCGCGACCCTGGTCCAGGAGAGCGTCGTGACGCTGGAGCCGGTCAGCCAGGCGCTGAACGAGGCGTTCGAAACCACCTTCGTGCCGGAAGGCTCGCGGCTTGCGCCGGTGCCGCAGACCGGCGAGAACGAGATCCATGTGGACGTCGAAAGCGAGGACCCGCCGGAGACCTTCCGCGGACCGCAGATCGACGTCGGACCGTTCCTGATGGAAGCGGTGTCGCTGGCGCTCGATCCCTATCCGCGCGAATCCGACGTCGCCTTCGAGGCCGTCGATACCGATCCCGACCCCAAGGCCGGCGTCCGCTCGGCCTTCGACGTGCTCACCACGCTGGTGCCGCGCGAGACCAAGGACGCCAAGGGCGAATGACTGTTTCAATTCGGCGGTTGCTGTTCACGCGTAAACCGATATCTTCGCGCCGCGCGGCCAGGACGCCGTGCGCAAAGGCGAGAGACCATTGATTTCAAACACTGGTATCACGATTTCGGTCGACGCCATGGGCGGCGACCACGGCCCTTCCGTCGTCTTGCCGGGAGCCGCCATCGCGCTCCAGCGGCATCCGGGCACGCGGTTCGTGCTGTTCGGTCAGAGCGAGGCGGTGCTGCCGGTGCTCGACCAGCATCCCGAACTGAAGGCGGCCTCGACCTTCCACCATTGCGAGATCTCCATCCGCATGGACGACAAGCCGTCCCAGGCGCTGCGGCAGGGGCGGTACAAATCGTCCATGTGGCGCGCCATCGAGGCGGTGAAGACCCATGAGGCGGACGTCGCGGTTTCGGCCGGCAACACCGGCGCCCTGATGGCGATGGCGAAATTCTGCCTGCGCACCATGGCCAATATCGAGCGCCCGGCCATCGCGGCGATCTGGCCGACCCTGCGCGGCGAGAGCATCGTCCTCGACGTGGGCGCCACGATCGGCGCCGACGCCCAGCAGCTGATCGATTTCTCGATGATGGGCGGCGCCATGGCGCGCGCGCTCTTCGGTGTCGAGCGGCCGACGGTCGGCCTCCTCAATATCGGCGTCGAGGAGGTGAAGGGCCAGGACGAGATCCGCGAGGCGGGCCGCCTGCTCAAGGAGACGCCGATCCCGGGTATCGACTATCGCGGCTTCGTCGAAGGCGACGATCTGGGACAGGGAACGGTGGACGTGGTGGTGACCGAGGGCTTCACCGGCAACATCGCCTTGAAGACCGCCGAGGGAACCGCCCGGCAGATCAGCGCCTATCTGAAGGCGGCAATGAACCGGACCTGGATGGCCCGCGCCGGCTATCTGCTCGCCCGCAGCGCCTTCCAGCGGCTGCGCGACAAGATGGATCCGCGCAAGGTCAATGGCGGCGTCTTCCTCGGCCTCAACGGCATCGTCATCAAGAGCCATGGCGGGACCGACGCCGAAGGCATCGCGGCGGCGATCGATCTGGCCCATGCGATGGCCCGGCACGGCCTGCGCGAGAAGATCGAAGCCGACCTGGAAAACTTTCACCTGCGTGTGTCCGACGACGTACCGGCGACCCCCGAGAGCAGCAGTCAATGACGATGTCCATCCGATCCGTGATCCGCGGCACGGGCTCCGTTCTGCCCGCACGCACGATGCGCAACCAGGACTTCGCCGGCATCGTCGAGACCTCCGACGAGTGGATCCGGCAGCGCACAGGCATCGAGGCGCGCCATATCGCCGGCGAGGGGGAGACGACGGTATCGCTTGCCGAGGGCGCGGCCCGCAAGGCGCTGGACGCGGCCGGCCTGACACCCGCCGATATCGACGTGATCATCCTGGCGACCGCCACGCCGAACAACACCTTTCCGGCCTCCGCCGTTCAGGTGCAGCACAAGCTGGGCATCACCCATGGCTTCGCCTTCGACGTCCACGCGGTGTGCAGCGGCTTCGTCTACGCGCTGACGACCGCCGATCTCTACCTGAAGGGCGGTGCCGCCAAGCGGGCGCTGGTCATCGGCGCGGAAACCTTCTCGCGCATTCTCGACTGGGAAGACCGCTCCACCTGCGTCCTGTTCGGCGACGGCGCCGGCGCGGTGGTGCTGGAAGCGGTGCCGGCGGACGCTGCCGATGCCGGGTTGGCCCAGGGCATCATCACCAGCAAGCTGCGCTCCGACGGCTCCCACCAGGGCAAGCTCTATGTCGACGGCGGCCCGTCCACGACCGGCACCGTCGGCAAGCTGCGCATGGAGGGCCGCGAGGTCTTCAAGCATGCGGTCGGCATGATCACCGACGTCATCGAGGATTCCTTCGCGGCGGCCGGCATCGGGCCGGACGACGTCGACTGGTTCGTGCCGCACCAGGCCAATCGCCGGATCATCGACGCCTCGGCACGCAAGCTGGGAATCGCGCCGGAAAAGGTGGTGATCACCGTCAATCAGCACGGCAACACCTCCGCCGCCTCGATTCCGCTGGCGCTCGATGCGGCCGTGCGGGACGGCCGGATCAAGCGCGGCGACCTCGTCCTTCTGGAGGCGATGGGCGGCGGGTTTACGTGGGGGGCAGTTCTGATCCGCTGGTAGACATCGATCCTTGATTCACATGCTGTTTTCGTTAATGTTCGCAACGAACAAGGCGCTGCCCGCATGTTTCGCCCTGCGGTCTTCCGGCAAAGTTAGGGGACATTGATGGGAGAGAGAACTCTCACCAGAGCGGATCTTTCGGAGGCCGTCTTTCGCAAGATCGGGCTGTCGCGAACCGAGTCGGCGCAGCTGGTGGAAATGGTCCTCGACGAGATGTGCTCGACGATCGCCAGCGGGGAATCGGTGAAGATCTCGTCCTTCGGGTCGTTCCTGGTGCGCGAGAAGAACGAGCGGATCGGCCGCAATCCGAAGACCGGCGAAGAAGTGCCGATCCTTCCGCGCCGCGTTGCCGTGTTCAAGCCCTCCAACGTCCTCAAGGACCGGATCGTCGAGGCGCATGTGCAGCGGCAGGACGGCGGCAGCGCCGACAAAGAGACCGAATCCATGGCCATGCTGAACGCGGCGGCCGAATAGCCGAAACGGCTCGACGATTGCGACCATGACCGACAAGAGCGCCGACGCCTTCCGGACCATCAGCGAGGTCGCCGACGAACTCGACCTGCCGCAGCATGTGCTGCGGTTCTGGGAAACCCGTTTCCAGCAGATCAAGCCGATGAAGCGGGGCGGGGGGCGCCGCTACTATCGGCCCGACGATGTCGAACTGCTGCGCGGCATCCGCTACCTGCTTTACGTCAAGGGCTTCACCATCAAGGGCGTGCAGCGGATCCTCAGGGAGAACGGTCCGCGCTTCGTCGTTGCCATCGGGACCGGCGACATGGCCGCGCTGGCCCAGATCCAGGCGGGCCGGACCAATCTGCCCGCTGCCGCCGCGCCCGCGGCCGAGGCGCCCCAGCCGCCGCTGCATGATCTCGATCTGATCGCCACCGAGCCGCTGCCCGAGCCACCGGCCGCCGAGGCCGCGCCGGCACCGATGGCTGCGCCCGAACCGGAGACGCGGGAGCCGGATGAGCCGGCGAAGCCACGCGGCGGATTCCTGAAGCGCTATCGCGAGCCTGCCGCCGATGCCGGCACGGGACTTCCGGTCGAGAGCATTGCCGCCCTCGACGACGTGATTCTCGAACTTCTCGAGTGCAAGCGCCTGCTCGATCAGGTCCGCTGACCGAGCGGTACGGGCTGCCAATGCGTGACTACTGCCGCCTTGCCGCCGCTGCGTTCCGGGCCACTCGCATACGCCGGCAATCGACGCCCGACGATGAAGCGTTCGCGCCGATTTTCCTGTTGCACCGAAAGCGTCCGGCCTCTAGGAGTGACGCAGTCGGAGCGTAGCGCAGCCTGGTAGCGCACCTGAATGGGGTTCAGGGGGTCGGAGGTTCGAATCCTCTCGCTCCGACCAGCTTTCCCACCTGACATCGCAGCATGGTTTTCGAGACGACACGGCCTGTTCGTGGCGCGGCGTTTAAGCTTGTCCCGTTGCGCGTCGTCATCGCCTGCGCAATCGCGCGTGCAGCCAGCCCCATCGTCATGGCCGGGCGTCGCGGCGAGGTGGGGTCTGTACGCCTGCGAGGGGCATGCGGCAATGTGCTCGCCGGTCGATCCGCAACCTATCGCGCTACGGGCTGTTTGACTCTGTGAGTTGGAACACGAAACGGAGCACGTACTGCATGGTCAAGAAAGTCAGTTCGACCGAGGCCCGGCAGGGAAGCAGGGGGCGTCCCGTCCTCCTGATCCTGATCGCCGGTCTCTTCCTTATCGTGGTCGGTTATTTCATCGTCGGAGCGATCGGTTATTCGACGCAGCCCGATGGCGATACGCTGGAACCGGATTCCACCCGGACCACGTCCGAACAGACCGACAGCGTCGTCGTGTCCCCGCAGGACTCGCAGACCGCCGATTGACCGTTGCGGCGTGCCGGACGGCGCAGCACCGTTCGGCAAACTCATGTGACGCGTATTCTCGGGGGCCGCGGCGTCCCGGCACCGCATCTCCAGCCTTCAAAGCGCATCCACATCGCGGGACACGACGCTGACCCCGTCGGCGACGCTGTCGCTGGGGAACAGGACGACCCGTGCGCCTTCCGGCAGGCCGTCCCGCAGTTCGGCGATCGCGTCGTCGCGGTGATCGATGTCGACTGGCCGCATGACCGCGCGGCCGTCCTCCACCACATACACATTCCACGCGTCGCCCGAGCGGAACAGCGCGCCGAGCGGCACCCGGCGGACGGCGTCGCTCTGCCAGAGCGCGATCCTGACGAAGACGCGGTAGCGGTGGCCGGGCAGGGGCGTCTCGGCGTCGGTCGGGTCCATGTCGAGCCGCACATTCACCCGCTGTTCCTCGATGCCCAGGGCGGACACCTTGGTGAAGGCGGTCGGCTCGATGCGGCGGACCTTCGCCGTCAGATCGGGCCCGCCCCAGTCGGCAATGATCGCCGTAGCCCCCTCGCGCACCCGGACCGCATCCGAGGAGAGGAGGTCGACGACCACCTCCAGCCGGCGCGGGTCCCCGATCTCGGCCAGGGCGGTGCCGGCGGGCACCACCGCCTCGCTCTCCACCGGCACCGAGATCACCACGCCGTCGGTCGGCGAGAGCAGGGGCACGCAGCGGTCGGACAGGGAGCCCACCGAGGGCGCGTCGTCCGGCTGGATCAGCCGCACCTGGGCGCTCACCAGTTCACTCTGCCGGAGCGCGACCTGGTGCTCGGCACGCTGCAGCGCGGCCTGCTTGAGCTCGACGGCGGTTCTTGCCGTCTCCAGCGCGGCGGCGGAGATGATGTTGGTTTCCTTCAGCTTCTCGGCACGTTGCAGCTCCGATTCGGCTTGCTTGAGATCCGTTGCGGCGAAGGTCAGGTCCGTCTCGGCCAGTTCGATCCCCGCACGGGCGACACCGACCGCGGCCGCCAGTTCGCGTTCCGAGCGCATGTCGATGAAGCTCGGATCGATCGGATGCAGCGTGGCGATCAGGCTGCGATCGGCCACCAGGCGGTCGCCGACATGCAGGGGGCTGCGCTCGGTTCGGGCCGCATAGGGCGCCGACACCGTGTAGACGTCGCGGTACTGGGCGATGCCCTCCTCGTCGACGGTGACGGTAAGAGGGCCCTTGGTCACGACGGCGATGTCGACGGGGATCGGCTTGGGGCGCAGGGCCTCGTAGGCCGCGAAGGCGAGACCGCCAAGGACGAGCGCGAGCAGGATGTATTTCAGCCAGCGAGCCATGGATTACTCCCTCGTCTTCAGGACGCGGATCAGGTCGAGCCGGTCGACCCGGCGACGCACCAGCAGGGCGGAGCCCGCGGCCGCGGCCAGGACAATGAGGCTGGCCTTGGCGAAAATGGCGGGCTCCAGCACCAGCGGGATCTGGAAGAGGTCGCTGGCGAATCCGTCCGTCACCAGCATCGCGAAACCGGCCCCCAGCGCCCAGCCGAGGGGCTGCGCAAGGATGACGACCAGCAGGAGTTCGGTCAGAAGGACCTGCGAGACCTCCATCCGGGTGAAGCCGAGCACCCGCAGGCTGGCGAGTTCCCGCGCCCGTTCCGACAGCTGGACACGTGCCGAATTGTAGATCACGCCGAAGACGATGATGATCGCCAGCGTCAGGTAGAGGGTCGTCATGATCGAGATGTTGCGGTCGATGGTCTCGCGGAACTTGTCGCGCGACAGGGTCTGCAGACCGAGCGATGCGATTGCCGGCGTCGACTTGATCGCCGCGTAGAGGGCATCGAGCGCGGCCGTGTCGACCGCCAGATGCGCGCCGCCGACGCGCGGGCCCTCGCCGGTGAGGCGCGACAGGGCGTCGATGTCCATGAAGACGCCAAGCCCGAGAAAACTTTGCACGACGGCGCTGATCCGTACGGTCGTCGTGATCTGGCGGCCGGTGAGCACCTCGACATTCGCCGTTCCGCCCCGGGTCAGACCGAGCACCTGCGCGACGCGTTCGGAAATGACGACGCCGTCGGATGGCAGCACCATCGGATCGAAGCTGGCGTCCAGCACCCGGGAGAGCGTGGTCGCCGGCGGCTTTCCGGTGATGGCGAGGCGGCGTGACCGGTTGCCGTTGCTCAGGATGACCGGCACGCTGAGATAGGGCTCGGCGGCGACGACGCCGGGCAGATGGCGCACGGCCGCCATGACGGCGGGCTGTGCTGGCTCGCCGAAGGCGAGACTCGCATGCTGCCGATCGGCCCGCCAGAACACCGTCTCCACCATGAAGTCGACCGAGTCGCGCGCAAACAGCGCCGTGACCAGAAGCGCGACGCCGAGGGCCATGCCGAGGCTGGTCAGCGCGGCACGGACCGGCTGATGCAGCAGCTGGCGGAACGCCATCACCGTGAGCTTGGAGAAGAGGTTCGACAGTCCCTGGCGGGCGAGAAGCGACCGGCCGAAGCGTGCCGGTGCCGGCGGGCGCATCGACACGGCGGGATCGAGCGCCAGGACGGAGAGGATCGCCTTCATCGCCCCGGCCAGCGCCGCGGCGATCGAGATGCCGGCGGCGCTGGCATAGAGGTCGGGGCTCGACTGGAACACCAGAAAGGGAAAGGAAAAGAACTCGCCATAGAGCCGGGCGAGCCCGCGCCCGAGCCAGGTTCCGGCGCCGGCGCCGATCGCCACGCCGACCGCCGAGATCGCGATCACCAGCTTGGCGTAGTGCCAGGCGATCGTGCGATCGTAATAGCCGAGCGCCTTCAGGAGGCCGATCTGTTCGCGCTCCAGGGCCACCAGCCGTGTCAGCACGATGTTGATGAGGAAGGCCGAGACGAGCAGGAAGATCGGCGGGATGATCCGCGCCATGGCCGCGAGCTGGTCCAGCTCGGCATCCAGAAAGGCGTGCGACATCTGATGTTTGCGCCCATAGGCTGCCATGCCGCCATAGGGCTCGAGCAGGCGGTCCACTGCCATCAGCACCGCCGGTTCGCTGGCGCCGGGCATCAGCCGCAGGACCAGATTGTTGAACGCCTCCTTGCGGTCGAACACCGGGCCGAGCACGTCCTCGGGCATGTAGAGGATGGCGTAGCGCCGCGGGTCGGGGACCATGTCGCCCGGCCCGATCGTGTAGATGAATTCCGGCGACAGGACCGTTCCGGTGATCTGCAGCCGTTCCTTGCGTCCGTTGAGGATCGCCGAAAAGCTGTCGCCGATGCGGAAGGCGTGAGCCTTGGCAAAGTCCTCGTTGACCGCGACCTCGTTGGCGCGGCCGGCTTCGGGAAGCCTGCCGCGACGCACCAGCAGCCGATTGACCCGGGGTTCGCCATGGGCGGGGAGCGAGATCACCTGACCGGAGGCGGGCTCGCGCATCTGCGGCAGGTCGAGGAGCACCCGGCGGCTGATCCGCATCTCGAAGGAGGCGACGCCGGGAATTTCCGAGATCGCCTTGCCGAGCGACAGCGGCGCCCGGTTCGCCTCGGCCACGACATGGGCGAAGCGGTAGCGCTCGTAATAGGCCTCGCGGGTCAGGAGCAGGGAGCGGTGCGCACCGACCGCAATGATGATCGTCATCACCCCGCAGGCCATGACCAGCGCCACCGCCAGGCCTTGCGCCCAGAGCCGCATGAGATCGCGCAGGAGTTTGCGGTCCAGCGCCGCCACCGCGCTCACCAGCTCACCTGGCTCGGGGCCAGGCGCGTTTCGTTGCGGTGCATGCTCTCGATCCGGCCGTCGACGAACTGGAAGACGCGGTGGGCGATCGCCTGGATGCCGGCATTGTGGGTGATGATGGCGGTGGTCGTGCCGAGGGTCCGGTTGATGGTGGTCAGCGCCTCCAGCACCATGATGCCGGTTGCCGAGTCGAGCGCACCGGTGGGCTCGTCGCACAGCAGCACTTCCGGCTGCTTGGCGATGGCCCGGGCGATGGCGACGCGTTGCTGCTCGCCGCCCGACAATTGCGCCGGGAAATGGTCGCGGCGCTCGGTCAGCCCGACAAGTTCCAGCGCCTGCGACGGCGTCATCGGATTGCGCGCGATCTCGGTGACCAGCGCGACGTTCTCGTGGGCGGTCAGGCTGGGGACCAGATTGTAGAACTGGAAGACGAAGCCGACATGGTTGCGCCGGTACAGCGTCAGTTCGCGGTCGCTTGCGCTGTTGAGCTCCGTGCCTTGGAAGCTGACGCGGCCGTCGGTCGGCCGGTCGAGCCCGCCCATGATGTTGAGAAGCGTCGACTTGCCGGAGCCGGACGGGCCCAGCATGACCACCACCTCGCCGGCCGCGAGTTCGGCACTGACACCGCGCAGTGCCCAGACGTCCGCACCGCCGGTCCTGTAGACCTTCGTGACGTCCTGCATCGCAAAGACAGCATTGTCCGTCATGCGGCCAGACGAGCATCCGCGGAACCGGGAGACCTTGACCTGCCTCAATCCTCCGGACGCTGCGGTTGATCGGGATCAAGGCCGGGCGCCGCGGTCGGGGCCATCCTGCACGATGCCCGGCGTGCGCGCCGTCGATCCGGGCGCGCGGGACATCCGTTGCGTCAGACATCCGGCGTCGATGCCGCATCGCGCCGGCCGCGCTGTCGTTACCAGGGAGATTGGCCATGAACGACGTGACACAGGTGCGCGAGGCCGTGGGCGTCTTCCACGACCGGACGCAGTTCCAGGCGGCGATCGACGATCTGCTGCTGGGCGGCTTCGACCGGGCTGAGATCAGCCTGTTGGCCAGCCGCGCGGCCGTCGAAGCGAAGCTCGGCCATCGCTACAGATCGGTGCGCGACCTGGAGGATGATCCGGCCGTGCCCGTCGTCGCCTATGTCTCGAAAGAAAGCCTCGGCGATGCCGAAGGCATGGTCGCGGGGATGCTCATTTATGTCGGCGCCGTCGCTGCCGCCGGCGCCATGCTGGCCTCCGGCGGCACGCTTGCCGCGGCCATCGCGGCCGCTTCGGTTTCGGGCTACATCGCCGGCTCGCTCGGCAGCGTCTTCGACCGGACCATCGAGCGCCAGTATTCGCAGCGCCTGGAAGAGCAGCTTGCCGATGGCGGGCTGCTCTTGTGGGCGCATGTCCGCGATCTTGAGCACGAGGCCCGCGCCGTGGACATCATGCGGCGCAATGGCGGGGCGGACGTTCACGTCCACGATCTGACCGCAGCGGCACACGAAGCTGCCGAGATGAAGCGCCGGATCGGTGACCTTTTGGACGAGGCGGGCAAGGAATCCTTTCCGGCCAGCGACGCGCCGTCCTTCAATCCGGGCACGGCCGGTGGGCCGCACTGACGCTTCCGCCGCCAGTCGCGCGGCACGGCATCAGAAATGCACGCCGATCCTGAACGGCCCGTGACGGGTCGAGGCGGCCACGAGATAGGCGGTCGACCAGCCGATCAGGATGAAGCCGCCGACCCCTTCCAGCGCCCCCAGCAACCGCCATTCCGGCAGCAGCACCACGTCGCCATAGCCGACCGTGGAGAAGGTCGAGGTCGAGAAATACAGCGCCTCGTCGAAGCTCTGATGGGCGCCCAGCAGCATGTAGGCGAAGGCCCACAGCCAGATCTCGATCGTGTGCAGGGCGAACAGGCCGAGCACGGTCCCGAGCATCGACAGGGACCGCCCCAGAGCGTGGCGGTTCAGGTTCAGCCAGCGGATCACCCATGCCATGGCGCGGGTGAGCGCGACGAGGCCGAGCGTGTGAACGAGGACCGTGAGCGCGATCACCAGGGTGCCGATGGCGAGATTGAGCAGCAACAGCGTCTCTCCGATGCGTCGATTGGGCCCGATGGCGCGCAGCGCCGATGCAGCGCGGGCCGGCCACTCTTCAGGAGCCGCGGCACGGCAGCATCCCGGACCATGGGTAAAGCGACGATCGCTGCGTGTGCTTGCGCCAGATCAATCCCGTCCGGGTGATCCTCCCCCATTGTGATCTTGGCCGGCTCCCCGATGCGAAACCTGGGAGCCGGCGGGGAAGGAGCCCATCATGGTCACGACCGATCTGAACGCAATCCTGGCGCGGTGTGAGGCCGCGACCGCGCCCGACCCTGCGCTGGACGCCGAGCTTCGCACGGCGCTGCATGAGCATGCGTCGTCAGTCGAGAGCGCCGCGGACGCGGACCTCGCCCTGGCGTCCGCCGACGGGGCGCTGGCGATGGTCGCGAAGACCCTTCCGGGTTGGAGCATCATCCTGCGGGGCGGCACGGGGCCCGGCGGGCACTGGCACTGCGTGCTGCGGGAGGGCGAAGGCCAGCATGACGATCAGACCGTGGCGGCGGCCCGCGGCAACACTCCGGCCATGGCGATTGCCACCGCGACCTTGAAGGCGATCGCCGGGTTCAAGGCCGGTTACCGCTGATCGCACGCGCCCTTGGCGCAGCATTTCTGACGCGGCTTGAGTGACGGTTCGCGGCCATCCGTCCGGACATCGAAGGAGATGGAACATGCCCGACAGGGAAATCCTCTGGTTCGAAGCGACCGGGCGCGGTGACGTGGCGCGGGTCGGCGGCAAGAATGCCTCGCTCGGCGAAATGGTGCGTGCGCTTGCCCCGGCCGGCGTGGCGGTGCCGCTGGGATTTGCCACGACCGCGGACGCCTACCGGCGCTTCGTGACGGCCAACGGGCTCTACGCCGTCCTGCGCGATACGCTGGATGCACGCGCCGCCGGCAAGATCACCCTGGCCGAGGCCGGCAGCACGATCCGCGCCGCCTTAGTGCGCGGCGACTGGCCCCCGGAGACGGCAGCGGCCATCGGCGAAGCCTATCGCGAGCTGTCGCGGCGTTCGTCCATCGAGGATGTCGACGTGGCCGTCCGCTCCAGCGCAACGGCGGAAGACCTGCCGGACGCCAGCTTCGCCGGGCAGCAGGAGACCTTTCTCAACGTGTCCGGCCCGTCCGCCGTGCTGGACGCCTGCCGTCGCTGCTACGCCTCGCTGTTCACCGACCGGGCGATCGCCTATCGCGAGGCCAAGGGCTTCGACCATTTCAAGGTGGCCCTGTCGGTCGGGGTGCAGCGGATGGTGCGGTCCGATCTCTGCGGATCGGGGGTGATGTTCTCGCTCGACACCGACACCGGCTGCGACAATGTCGTGCTGATCAATGCCGCCTGGGGGCTCGGCGAGAATGTCGTTCAGGGCGCCGTCGATCCGGACGAGTATCAGGTCTTCAAGCCCTTTCTCGACGACCCGGCGCTGACCCCGATCATCCACCGGGCGCTCGGGGCGAAGGACAAGAAGATGGTCTACGCCACGAGCGGAGACCGGCCCGTGAAGAACGTCGTGACGTCGCTCGTCGAGCGTCGGCAGTTCGTGCTGGGTGACGCCGACATTCTGGCGCTGGCCCGCTGGGCGGTGATCATCGAGACCCATTACGGCTGTCCGATGGACATGGAATGGGCCAAGGACGGCCGCGACGGCTCGCTGTTCATCGTCCAGGCGCGGCCCGAGACGGTGCAGTCGCGGCGCGAGATCGGTGCGGTGAAGCGCTACCGCGTCGGCGCGCATGGCCGCGAGCTCTGCGCCGGCCTGTCGATCGGGGAGGCCGCCGTGTCGGGCCCGGTCTGCGTGATCCGCGATGCCAGCGAGATCGCACGCTTCGTCGACGGATCGGTGCTCGTCACGGAGATCACCGATCCCGACTGGGTGCCGATCATGAAGCGCGCTGCGGCGATCGTCACCGACCATGGTGGGCGCACCTCGCACGCCGCCATCGTCAGCCGCGAACTCGGCCTGCCGGCGATCGTCGGCACAGGCAGTGCCACGCAGATCCTGCATGACGAGCAGGAGGTGACCGTGTCTTGCGCCGAGGGCGAGGTCGGCTTCATCTATGAGGGCGAGGCCGAGGTGACGGCCGACGTCCTCGATCTCGCCGATGTCCCGCCGACGCGGACCCGGATCATGCTGAACCTCGCCAATCCCGCCGCGGCCATGCGCTGGTGGCGGCTGCCGGCCGACGGGGTCGGGCTGGCGCGGATGGAGTTCGTCATCAACAACGCCATCAAGATCCACCCGATGGCGCTGGTTCATCCTGAGCGCATCGCCGATACGGCGGAGCGCGACGAGATCGCCGAGCTCACCCGCGGATACGAGGACAAGTCCGCCTTCTTCGTCGACCGGCTGGCCGAGGGGCTCGCCCGCATCGCCGCGACCGTCCATCCGAAGCCCTGCATCGTGCGGATGAGCGACTTCAAGACCAACGAATATGCCCATCTTCTCGGCGGCCGGGCCTTCGAGCCCGAGGAGGAGAACCCGATGCTCGGCTTCCGCGGCGCCTCGCGCTACGATTCGCCCCAGTACCGCGAGGGCTTCGCGCTGGAATGCCGGGCGATCCGCAAGCTGCGCGAGGAGATGGGCTTTACCGGCGTCATCGTCATGATCCCGTTCTGCCGCACGCTTGAGGAAGCTGATCGCGTGCTCGCGGTGATGGCCGAGAACGGGCTGGTGCGCGGCGAGAACGGATTGCAGGTCTATGTCATGTGCGAGATCCCCGCGAATGTGATCCTGGCGGGGGAGTTCGCCACAAGGTTCGACGGCTTCTCCATCGGCTCCAACGACCTGACCCAGCTGACGCTGGGTATCGACCGGGATTCGGACCTTCTCGCCGCCTCCTTCGACGAGGAGAACCCGGCGGTGAAATGGATGATCCGCCACGTGATCGGCGAAGCGCATCGGGCCGGCGCCAAGGTGGGCCTCTGCGGCCAGGCGCCCAGCGACAACCCCGCTTTCGCGGCCTTTCTCGTCGAATGCGGCATCGATTCGATCTCCGTCACGCCGGACAGCTTCGTCGCCGTGAAGCAGCATGTGGCACGCGCCGAGGCCGGCGAGGGAACGGCCTCGCGTCCGGCGGAGGCTGCGCTATCATGACCGGGCAACAATTTCGAAGGCCGATGCCATGAGCGAGAACCTCGTCGTCTGCGCCAGATGCGGCGGCATCAACCGTATCGCGCCGGACCGGCCGGCGCTCGCCGCCAAATGCGGGAAATGCAGCACGAAGCTGTTCGCCGGCCGTCCCGAAGATGTCGACGCGGCGGTCTTCGAGCGTCAGGTCTCCCGCAGTACGATCCCGGTTCTGGTCGATGTCTGGGCGCCCTGGTGTGGCCCGTGCCTGTCCATGGCGCCGGCCTATGCGGCGGCGACCGCAGAGCTGGAACCGCATGTCCGGCTGATCAAGCTCAATTCCGACGCCGAGCAGGCGTCCGCTTCCCGCCTGTCGATCCGCGGCATCCCGACGATGATCCTGTTCGCGAAGGGACGGGAGGTGGCGCGGACCTCCGGCGCCATGGGAACGGGGCAGATCGTGCAATGGGTCCGGGACCACTTGCCGGCGGCAAGTGCCTGACGACGGAACGCGCCTGCCGGCACCGGCAACGCGTCGTCCCCGGGGCGAGAATCATAAGGGCGACGAGCGGCAGCATCCGTTTTCGGCGTTCCCTCTTGCGGGCCCGCCACCATTCTAAGTCCCGCCCCCCACAGCCTGAGGAGACGCGCCCGTGGACGACCATCCGGCACTGCAGACCGAAGGAGGCGCCACGCTCGCCGAGCCCGTCCTGCGCTTTCGCGGCGCGGCGCGGGCCGTCACCGGCTCCTGCTACGAGCTCGAAGCGGACGGCAGGCGGATCCTGATCGACTGCGGCCTGTTCCAGGGCTCGAAGGCCGAGAAGGAGTTGAACTATCGCGACTTTCCCTTCGATCCGAAGGGCATCGACGCGGTGCTCCTGACCCACGCCCATATCGACCATTCCGGACTGCTTCCCAAGCTGACGAAGGCGGGTTTTGCCGGTCCGATCTTCGCGAGCCGCGCGACGGAGGATCTGTGCACGGTGATGCTGCCCGATTCCGCCTACATCCAGGACACCGAGGTCGCGCATCTGAACCGGCGCAACAAGCGCCGCGGCCGGCGCACCGTGGTGCCGATCTATGACGGCGCCGATGTGGTGAACTGCCTGAAGCAGTTCGCGCCCGTGGCGCTCGGCGACTGGTTCACCGTCGCCGGCGGCATAAGGGCGCGCTACTGGAATGCCGGGCACCTGCTCGGCTCCGCCTCCATCGAGCTCGAATGCCCGGCGCCCGGGGAGCGTCCGCGGCGCCTGCTGTTTTCCGGCGACATCGGCCCGGAGCACAAGCTGCTGCAGGCCGATCCATCGGCACCCTCCGGCTTCGACTACGTCATATGCGAAAGCACCTATGGCGATCGCGACCGGGAGGGGGCGAGCGAGGCCGACCGCCGCCGGTTATTGCGCGAGGCGGTCGAGGCCGCGCTGGACCCGGACGGGGCGCTGCTGATTCCGTCCTTTGCGGTGGAGCGGACCCAGGAGCTGCTGGTCGACCTGCAGATCCTGATCGAGAGCGGCGATCTGCCGGCGGTGCCGATCATCATCGACTCGCCGCTGGCCACCCGCGCCACCGGCGTTTTCGCCCGGCACGCCAGGGAACTGGATCACGGCGAGATCCTGTCGCGGGCGCTGACATCGCCGAATATCCGCTTCACCGAATCCGCCGAGGAGAGCAAGGCACTCGACCGGCTGAAGGGCTTTCACATCGTCATCGCCGCCAGCGGCATGTGCGAGGCGGGGCGGATCCGCCATCGGCTGCGCAACTGGCTGTGGCGGCCGCAGGCGACGGTGCTGTTCGTCGGCTTCCAAGCCCAGGGAACGCTCGGCCGCATCCTGCGGGACGGGGCGTCGACGGTCCGCATTCAGGGCGACGAGGTGATCGTGCGGGCCAAGATCCGGGCGATCGATCTCTATTCGGGCCATGCCGACGGGCCGGAATTGCGGGAATGGCTCTCCGAGCGGTGTCCGGTGGCGGCCGGCGTGTTTCTCGTCCATGGCGAGGTGGAGGCCATCGACGCACTGAAAGCGCGGCTCGCGGGCGTGGTCGCCCAGGAGCGCATCGTCATCCCGCAGCTGGACGCGGCGTTCAGGCTGACGGCGCGGTCGGCCGTGCCGGTAGCCTCGGAGCCCGTCTCCCGCATCGATCCGGCCCAGCCTGGCCATCTGGACTGGCACAACGAGGTGTCCCGGCTGCTCCTCGACATCAACGAGCGGCTGGAGAACGCGGCCGGCGACAAGGCGCGCGGCGTGATGATCCGAAAGCTGCGCCGGGCCATGAGCGAGGCCGATTGAGCCGAAGGGCTATCGGGTTGCGGCAGGGCTGCGGCACGGATGACGCAGAGGCCCCGATCGCCGCCGCCGGCGGTGATCAGCCGAGCAGCTTGCGGAAGGTCCGTTTGAGGCGGCCGGGGCGCAGCGGGTCGGCGAGGTTGGATTCGGCCAGCATTTCTTCGTCCGGGGTGAGTTCGCGCATCGGCAGCGGCACCAAGCGGCGGCCGTTCGTGGCGCTGACCCTGTCGACGAGGGCGATCATCGATCCGCCGTCGGCCAGCGCGTCGCGGACCGCGTCCTCGGAGAGGTCGAGATGCTCGGCGAGAAGATCGTCCCGGATATGGGCAATCCGCTTCGCGACCGCGGGATCGTCCTCGGATTCGATGACGAGATCGCACTCGCTGTCATAGCCCATGGACCGGTTGTTGAGATTGGCCGAGCCGATCTTCAACAGGCGGTCGTCGGCGATCATGATCTTGGCATGGACGTAGATCGGCGTGCCGGCGGCGTTCACCGGATAGACCAGCCGGAAGCGGTCGTTGTGGTCGGCCTGGCGGACGATCTGCATCATGCGGATGCGTGACGAATCCATGAACTCGGCTTCCAGCCAGCCATCGGCCGTGTCGGGATTGACCACGAGGATCTCCGGCCCGTCCGGTTCGGCCAGCCGTTCGGCGATCGCCTCCGCGATCCGGCGGGAGGCGAAATACTGGCTTTCGATATAGAGGCGGTGCCTGGCCGTCGCGATGGCCGCCAGCGTCGCGCGTTCGATCTCGGTCACCTGCGGACGTTCGAGATGCTCGGGCACCGTACGGCAGATCGAGACGTCGATATTCTCGAAATCCACCGTCACGTCGCTCGGCCAGATATCGAAGTCGCCGGCGAAGGGGCCGAGCATCTTGCCGGTCGCATGGGCCCAGCGGCTGCGGGCGAGATCGGAAAGCGCCTTGGCGGCCGGACCGGTGACGCAGGTCGTGGCGTCGTGCCAG
Source organism: Aurantimonas sp. DM33-3 (assembly GCF_014334315.1). Classification (NCBI taxonomy): domain Bacteria; kingdom Pseudomonadati; phylum Pseudomonadota; class Alphaproteobacteria; order Hyphomicrobiales; family Aurantimonadaceae; genus Aurantimonas; species Aurantimonas sp. DM33-3. The sequence continues at coordinate 202,237 of NZ_JACSGS010000006.1, forward strand.
GGACCGAGCGGCGCCTTGCGGGGCGACAGGCGGCCCGAGCTCGCCTCGGCGTGGTCGCGGGTGTCCCAGCGCCCCGTGGTCATGTCGATGCCGCCGCAGAAGGCCAGTGCCTCGTCGATGACCAGCAGTTTCATGTGATGCGTCGAGAGCGGCGGATGCACGCCGTCGAGCCGCATCTGCACCGGGCCGGACAGTTTCCAGCGCAGCAGGGTGAGGGGCGTCTCGCCGCGGCCGATCGAGTACATCATGCCGGTATCCCATTTGAGGATCCGGATATCGAGTTCGGGCCGGCGCTTGCCGAGCCATGTGAGGAAGGGGCCGACGGGGTTGGGGCCGTCCAGCGTCTTCCCTTCGGGCTCCAGGTCGATCCGCGCGTCAAAATCCCAGCCGATCAGGAGGATCGAATGCCGGGCCTGCAGCATGGCGTCCTTGGCCGCCTTGAAGAAGTCGGCGGCGTCGATGATGACCGACAGTCTGTCGGCCCGTTCCCGGCGCCAGAACCAGTCGTCCGTCTGCTCGTCGAGCGCATGCGCGTTCATACAGTCTTCCAGTGGCGTTTCGTTGACGGGAACGAAGCTAGCAGCAGACCCGCGCACGGAAAGCCCGTCGCGCAACGATCTTGTCGCCGATCCTCCGAAACCTTCGGAAACGGCCCGGCGGTCACGCGGCGGCGCCGGCCCGTTCGAGGTCCTCTCTCGCGATCCGGCAGGCGACGGAATAGGCCGGGTTGAAGACGTTGGCGACGTCGTAGCGGACCGTCTGGCCGAGGAAGTGGCTCGCCGTCACCGTGTCCATTGCGTAGTCGCGGGACAGCCAGTCCAGCATCTCCGTCGTGGCGTGCTGCAGGGCCTGGTCGAGGGGGCGGGCATTGCCGAGGGTGAAGATGCCCTGCGCATCCTCGCCGCGCGGCCAGCCGATGGTGCGGCCCTTGTCGAGTTCCACCGTGAAGGTGACCTCGAAGGAGGTCTCGATGCCGGTGCCGACGATTTCGCCATCGCCCTGGCAGGCATGGCAATCGCCGAGGAAGAACAGGGCGCCGGGCCGGAAGACCGGGAAGGACAGGGTCACGCCGGCCGTGATGCCGCGATAGTCCATGTTGCCGCCATAAGGACCGCTGGTGGCGGTGGAGATGGCCTGGCCGAGCGCCGGCGCGACGCCGCAGCAGCCGATCATCGGCGCCAGCGGCAATACCCAGTCGCGCAGCCGCGTCGGCGGGTTCTCCAGCCGCACGGTGCCGGCGTCCTTGTCGATGATCCACTCGACCCGCTCGCGCTCCGGCATCTGTGCGGCGCGCTGCGGATCGACGACGTTCGGCGCCAGGACGGAGAAGGTCCAGCCGCGGTCGCGGTTCGGCGTCATGCGCTCGATGGTGACGCGCAGCGTATCGCCCGGCTCGGCGCCTTCGACGAGGAAGGGACCGGTCATCGGGTTCGGGCGCGTGCCGACAAAGGCGCCGGTGGCGTCGGCGCCCCAGGCGTCGAGCGTGTCGGTGATCACGGTGTCGCCCGGCGCAATGCTCAGCGCCGGCTCGTGCGGGCCCAGCGTGTTGTGGAAGCGTGTCGGCTGGAAACGATGTTCGGCCACGGGGCAACTCCGGTCATTCGCGTTCCCTCTGCCTATAGCCGCGGGGACGGGGGACGGCCAATGCCGCCGGGCGACAAAACGCCGGCGCGCCACGGAATCCCGTCGGGTTGCGATGAGCCGCCCGCCCGGCCTTTGCCGATTTGCGCGAGGTCAAGGGTGCTCGTGCGGGGGCGGGCTACGGTCGGGTGAATGACGGCCCCGTCGCGGCCCAGCCAAGGGAGTTTTCCATGTACCGGACGATACTGGTCTGCCTCGACAACAGCGAGCGCGCCGGCGCGATCCTGCGGACGGCGCTGGCGATCGCCGAGCGGCAGGGTGCCCATCTGGTCGGCCTGCATGTCGTGCAGGACGTGGTGGTCAGCATCCCGACCGAGGTCTCGCTGGAATATATCGACCAGGCCCGGCAGGCCGCGCAGAGCGAAGCCGACGCCATTGCCGAGGTCTTCAAGACGGCGACCGCGGGAGCCAGCGTCTCGACTGAATGGCGGCGCGAGGAGCCGATGGCAGGCGATGCGGACACGGTCTGGACCCGGAACGCCCTCGTCGCCGATCTCGTCGTGGTCGGGCAGGCGGCCGGCGGCGCCGACGTGCCGCTGACCGATCTCCTGATCGAGACCGGGCGGCCGGTGCTGTTCGTGCCCTATGCCGGCGAATATGCGCAGGTGGGCAAGCGGCCGCTCGTCGCCTGGAACGGCAGCCGAGAATCGGCGGGCGCCGTGTTCGACGCGCTGCCGCTTCTGAAGGACGCGTCGCTGGTCCGGGTGCTCTGCATCGACCCCGACAAGGCGGGCGCCAAGGCCGGCCTGGCCCCGGCCGACGACATGGCGCTGGCGCTGGCACGGCACGACATCAGGGCCGAGGCGGCCCGTTCGCACAGCGGCGAGATTTCGGTCGGCGACGAGGTTCTGGCGCAACTCGTCGATCACGGCCACGATCTTCTGGTGATGGGCTGCTACGGCCATTCGCGGCTGCGCGAGATGCTCTTCGGCGGCGTCACCCGGCATATCCTGCAGCACATGACCGTGCCGGTTTTGATGTCGCGATAGGGCCCCGGTGACGCGCGAGGCGGTTTCGCCCGCCCGGTCGAACAGGGCCCCGCGGTGCGGCGGGGTGTATCCTGCCGGCACGACCACCCCTCACGCCGAGATCCGGGCCGCGCAATGACTGTGAGCGATCCGATGAGCCCCATGAGCGCAGATCCGGAGCCGGGCCAGCGGCCGGCGGATGGATGGCACGCGCTCGACGAGGCCGCGACCTTCGGCAGGCTCGGCACCGCCGCCGCCGGGCTCGACGATGCCGAGGCGGCACGGCGCTTCGCCGAGTACGGCCCGAACGCGCTGCCGGAGCCGCCGTCGCGCTCGCTGACGCTGATCGTCCTCGGTCAGTTGAAAAGCCCGCTGATCTATCTGCTGCTCGCCGCTGCGGCCGTATCGCTCGTCCTTGCGGAGATTGACCAGGCGGTCTTCATCTTCATCGTCCTGGCCATAAACACCGCCATCGGGGCGGCGCAGGAATCGCGCGCGGAAGCCAATACCGCCGCATTGCGCACGGCGATCACCACCGTCTGCCGCGTCTGGCGGCAGGGGGCGGTGCGTCTGACGGACAGCAAGGCGCTGGTGCCCGGCGACGTGGTGATCCTGGAGGCCGGGGACCGGGTCCCGGCCGATTTGCGCCTCCTGTCCGCGTCCGAACTCCAGGCCGACGAATCTTCGCTCACCGGGGAATCGCTGCCGGTGGAAAAGGCCGCCGGTGGTGTGCTGGCACCGGACACGCCGCTTGCCGAGCGGGCGACCATGCTGTTCGCCGGCTCGACGCTGCATCGCGGACGCTGCCAGGCGGTTGTCGTGGCGACCGGCACCCAGACCGAGCTCGGACGGATCGCCGGCTCGCTGCAGGAAGCCTCGGCGCCGCCGCCGCTGACCGTCAAGCTCGACCGTTTCACCCGCATGCTCGGCCTCGTCGCACTCGCCCTGGTGGCGGTCGTCGTCGCCCAGCAATTCAGCACGGGGGCCTCGCTGCAGGCGACCTTCTTCGTGGCGGTGGCGCTGGCCGTTTCGGTCATTCCCGAGGGGTTGCCGGTGGCCGTCACGGTCGCCCTGTCGGTGGCGACGCGCCGGATGGCCCGGCGCAACGTCATCGTGCGGCACCTGCCGGCCGTCGAGGGCCTGGGCGCCTGTACGGTGGTCGCGACCGACAAGACCGGCACGCTGACCCGCAACCAGCTCACGGCCAAGCGGCTGTGGTTGCCCGGGCATGGCGCCGTCGCGATCGAGGGCGCCGGCTTCGATCTGGGTGGCCGGCTGCTGCAGGACGAGGTGCCGCTCGTCCCGCCGGCACAGGAGGCAGCCCGGGAACTGGCCGCCGCGGCCGCGCTCTGCAACGACGCCGCCTTCGATCCGGACGGCGGCGAGGCGGGGCGCAGTGGCGACACCGTCGACCTGGCGTTTCTCGTTCTCGCGATGAAGACCGGGCTCGACGTCACAGGGCTGCGCCACGCAGCACGGCGGATGGCCGAATTGCCGTTCTCCGCCGAGCGCAAATATGCCGCGAGCCTCGATGAGGAGGGCGGCACCCTCCGCCTGCACGTCAAGGGCGCGGCGGAAGTGCTGGTGCCGCGCTGCCTCGGCGTCGATGTGGACGCGGTGCTGGCGCTCGCCGACGAGATGGCCGGGCAGGGCTATCGGGTCATGGCGGTTGCCGCCAGGACCCTCGGCCGCGACGAGACCGCGGGTCGCCTGCCGCCGATGGACCAGCCGCTGGAAGGGCTGACCCTTCTCGGCCTCGTCGGCTTTATCGACCCGCTGCGCACGGAAGCGAAGGCGGCCGTCGCCGATTGCCGCAGGGCCGGCGTCGCGGTGAAGATGATCACCGGCGACCATGCGGCCACGGCGCTGTCGATCGCCCGCAATCTCGGCATCGCAGCCCGGCCCGAAGACGTGATGACCGGCCGCCAGATGGACGACCCGGCGACGGGCACCGACGCGCGCATCGCCGCGACGTCCGTGTTTGCCCGGGTCGAGCCGGCCCACAAGGTGCGGATCGTCGAGGCCTTGCAGCGCGGCGGCCATGTCGTCGCGATGACCGGCGACGGCGTCAACGACGCGCCGGCGCTGCACCGGGCGGATCTCGGCGTCGCGATGGGGCGCGACGGCACGGATGCGGCGCGCGACGCGGCCGATCTCGTCCTGACCGACGACAATTTCGCCTCGATCACCGCCGGCATTCACGAGGGTCGCGCCGCCTATGCCAATATCCGCAAGGTGATCTATCTGGCGATCAGCACTGGCGCGGCCGAGGCGGTGTTCTTCCTGATGGCGCTGTTCACCGGCTTTCCGGTGCCGCTGACGGCCGTGCAGCTGCTTTGGCTGAATCTCGTGACCAATGGCGGCCAGCATGTCGCCCTCGCGCTGGAGAAGCCGGAGCCGGGCCTCCTGTCGCGGCCGCCGCGGCGCACCGGCGAGGCGATCTTCGACGGGCTGATGATCCGCCAGACGGCCCTGTCGGGCGCGGTGATCGGCATCGTCGGCTATCTCGTCTTCGCCTGGGCGATTTCGGCCGGCTGGAGCGAGTTCGAGGCGCGCAACGTCCTTCTGTTCCTGATGGTCGCCTTCGAGAACGTCCATGTGATGAATTGCCGGTCGGAGACGATCTCGGCGTTCCGGGTGCCCTTGGCGAACAACTGGCCGCTGCTCGCCTCGATCGTCGCGGCGCAGGCGATCCATATCGGCGCCGCCTTCACGCCGGGCCTGCGCGACGTACTCGATCTTGCGCCGATCCCGTGGGAGCAATGGGCGCTGCTGGTGCCGATGGCGCTGTCGGTGCTGGTCGTCATGGAGATCGACAAGGCGCTGCGCGCCCGGCGGCAGCGGCGTTAGTCTGACGGGACGGAACCGATGCCGGCTGGGTGACGCGGGCTTGTTCCGGGGAGCGTCAGCGACCGGTCGGCAGGTGGGCTCTGACCTCGGCGAGATACGGGTTCTGATCGCGGCTGGCGCCGTAGGCCGCGGGGTCGAGATCGGCGAGGATCGTCGCCGCGTCGCTTTCACCGGCCGAGGCCAGAACCGAGCCGTCCGGGGCCGCGATCACTGACAGGCCCTGATAGGCGAAGGTGCCGTCGCTGCCGCAATGATCGGCATAGACGACGAAGAGCTGGTTCTCGAAGGCGCGCACCGGCACGACGTTCTGCGCGATGAAGCGCGCGCCGTCGCTCCTGGGCAATGCCGTCGGCACGATGATCGCCTCTGCGCCCCGCAGGGCGAGGTCGCGGCACAGCTCGGGGAATTCCACGTCGAAGCAGACGAGCAGGCCGCAGCGCAGGCCGGCGATCTCGACGATGGGCGAGGGCGCATCGCCCGGCCGGAACAGGCCCTTCTCGTAGTCGCCATAGAGCATGCGTTTGGCGTAGAGGACCGGCGCGCGGCCCGGTGTAATCAGCGCGGCGGCATTGTCGACGCCGTGAGCCGTGCGGATCGCAAGTCCCATGACGATGCCGATGCCGAGCTGGTCGGATGCATCCTGCCACTCGGCAAGGCCGGCGTCTGCGTCCTTCGCGGTGTCGGCGATCATCTGGCCGGCGCCGTAGCCGGTCGGCGCGAGTTCGGGCAGGACGGCGAGGTCGGCGCCGGCGGCGGCCGCGTCCTCGAGGCTGCGCAGGATCGCCGCGTGCCGGTCGGCCGCGCCGGTCATCGCGGCGTCCATCTGGATGGCGGCGACCTTCACTTGCCGTCTCCGTTGGACCAGGCGCCAAGGAGGCGCGGCAGGTCGCCGAAGCGCGCGACGAAGCCGAACACCACCACCGCCACGGCGACGAAGAGGATCGAGACCGAGGCCATGGTGGGCGTGTAGCCGTAGCGCAGGGCGTTGAAGATCTTGATGGGGACCGTCTCCAGCGTGAAGCCCACCGTCATGTAGGCGACGATGTATTCGTTCAGCGAGAGGACGAAGGCGAAGGCGAAGCCCGAGATGATGTAAGGCGCGATCATCGGCAGCACGATGGTCGTCAGGATGGTCCGGTCGTTGGCGCCCATAGTGCGCGCGGCCTCGGTCACCTCGCGATCGATGGTCTGGAAGCCGAGCGAGATGGTCACCAGCGGCAGGCTGGTGAAGAAGATCGCGTGGGAAATGACCACCGTGTACCAGGCACCATAGCCGCCCATCGTCGCCCAGAAGGACAAAGCGCCCAAAGCGGTGATCACCGGCGGCAGGACGAAGGGCGAGACGCCCAGCAACTGCACGGCCCGGCCGATCGCCGTGACCCGGCGCCACAGCGCATAGGCGATCGGCAGGGCGATGAGGACGGCGATGCTCGCCGCGCCGAGCGCGATCAGCACCGAGGTGGTCAAGGCCCCGCGCCAGCCGTCGTCGGCGAAGATCTGGCCGTACCAGGCGAGCGAAAAACCCTCGGGCGGGAAGGTCAGGCTGCGCTTTTCGTTGATCGAGACACCGGCGATGACGACGATGGGCGCCGCCATGAACAGCCCGATGGCGGCGAAGAACAGGCGGGTCAGGAACGTGCCGATCATGCCGCGCGTCCCTTCCGGCCGAGCGTCGTGGTCAGCAGCACGAGCGACAGGCTGGTGACCACGAGGAACACCGCCATCGCCGCTGCGAACGGCATGTTCGACTGGTAGATCGCCTGGTCGGTGATCAGCACCGAAAGAGTCCAGTGCTCCGGCCGGCCGAGCAGTTGCGGCAGGAGATAGGCGCCCAGCGCGAAGACGAAGACGATGATGAAGGTGGCGATCAGCGCCATCCGCAGCGCCGGCAGGATCACCGTGAAAAAGGCCCTGAGCGGCGAGGCGCCGAGGGTGCGGGCGGCCTCTGCCAGCGACGGGTCGAGCCGGGAGAAGGACGGGTAGAGCACCAGCACCGCATAGGGGAAGGCCTGGTAGGTCATGCCGGAGAGGACGGCGAAGAAGCCGGGCGTCCAGGCATCCGGGTTGTCCATCAGGCCGAGGGACACGAACAGGTTGGAGAGACCGGCGGTGCGGCTGAGCAGCGTTGACCAGGAAAAGCCGATGATCACCTCGGACAGGGAGAGAACCGCCAGCATCGCCACCAGCCAGGGCACCTGCCATCTCCGGCGGAGCTTGGTCAGCAGATAGGTGAAAGGCGCGCCGACGATCAGGCAGAGCGCCGAAACCAGCGCCGACAGGCCGAGCGAGAAGACGAGGATCTTGCCGAAGAACAGGCTGAGAAAGCGGGCATAGTTCGCCGTCGTCAGCACCGGCTGGTAGAAGCCGCCGGCGACCCGCTCGAACAGCGAGACGGCGATCATCAGGCCGAAGGGCACGACGAAGAAGGCGAGCAGCATCAGCGCCGGAAAGATCAGCGGCGCCTGTTCACGCCAGCCTCCGGCCTTCGTTCCGGGCGCGGCGGCGCTCACGCGGTGGCTCCGGCGGGGAAGACGACGATGGCGGCGGGATCGAGCGCCAGCGAGACGTTGTCGCCGACCATGAGATCGTTCCGGCCGGCGGCGCGCTGGGCGACGATGCGGCCGGCGGCGGTGGCTAGATACACCTCGACGGCCGAGCCCATGTCGCGGACGAACTCGACGGTGGCGGGCAGGGGCGCGGCGCCTTCGCGCTCGACGCTGACGTCCTCCGGCCGGATCGAGATCTCCGCCGTGGCGCAGCCGGCCGGCAGCGTCAGGCCGGGGACCGGCGCGTCGGCGATGGTCGCGCCGCCATTGGCTGCATGTGCGGTCAGGAGATTGGTCTGGCCGAGGAAGTCGGCGACGAAGGCGTTGGCAGGCCGGCGGTAGATGTCGATCGGCCGGTCCATCTGCTGGATGCGGCCGCCCTTCATGACGACGATGGTGTCGGCCATGGTCATGGCTTCGCGCTGGTCGTGGGTGACGACGATGGTGGTGATGCCGAGCCGCTCCTGCAGCTGGCGCAGTTCGACCTGCATCGCTTCGCGCAGCTTGGCGTCGAGGGCCGACAGGGGCTCGTCGAGAAGGAAGAGCTTGGGCGAGACGGCGAGGGCCCGGGCGATGGCGACGCGCTGGCGCTGGCCGCCCGACAATTGCGCCACCGACCGATCGGCGACCCCGGGCAGGCGAACGAGATCGAGCAGTTCGACGACGCGGGCATCGCGCTCGGCGCGGGGCCGGCCGCGGATCTTCAGGGGATAGGCGATGTTCTCGCCGACGCTCAGATGCGGAAACAGCGCCAGCGACTGGAACACCATGCCGAAGTCGCGGCGGTGGACCGGGCGGTCGTTGATGGTCTCGTCGTTGAAGCGGATGGTGCCGGCGGTCGGGGTTTCGAGGCCGGCGATCATCCGCATCAAGGTGGTCTTGCCGCAGCCCGACGGCCCGAGCAGGCAGACGAAGCTGCCGGCCGGCACGTCGAGGACGGCGTCGTCGACGGCGAGGACCGAGCCGTAGCGCTTGGTGACGTTGGCAAGTTCGAGTGCGCTCATCGGCCTGGACGTTTCCTGGTTCTGGGGTCCGGCCGCCCCTGTCGAGGCGGCCGGTGAATGGGCGGGGGACGGGCTCAGCCGACGATGAGTTCGGTCCACTTCTGGTTCAGCCAGTCGGACTTCTCGACATAGAGATCATAGCGCGGAACGATCGGGTCGATCTCGGAGGAGACCGCCGCGAATTCCTCGTCGGTCAGATCGAGAAGGTCGCGCTTGATCACCGGGGCCGTGCCGACCTTGCGGGCGAGCAGGCTCTGGACCTCCGGCTGGGTCATGTAGTCGATGAACTCGTGGGCGACGTCGCCCTTCTCGGAGGCCTTGGAGATCGCCCAGCAGCCCGAGTCGGAAATGCCGCCTTCCTTCGGGAAGGTCGAGCGGACCGGGAAGCCGTCGGCCGCGGCGAGGCCCGTGACGTCGTGATAGTACTGGCCCATCGGGATTTCGCCGGATTTCAGCGCCTGCTCGAACTGGGCTTCGTCGCGGTACCAGAGCTGGACGTTCGGCTTCACCTCGGCGAGCTTGTCCATCACCTTCAGGATGCCTTCCTCGGTGTCGAGCACGTCGGTGCCGCCGAAGAAGGTCTTGGCCGTGACTTCCAGAAGGAACGAGTTGGAGACGAGGGCGAGGAGGCCGAGCTTCTCCTTGTTGGCCGGGTCCCACAGCGCAGCCCAGCTTTCCGGCGCGTCCGGATAGGTGTCGGTGTTGGTGACGAGGTTGATGTACCAGGCCACGGCACCGACGCCGGCGACGCGGCCGTCGGGGTAGTTCACGACGAAGGGCGGCAGGACGTCGCCGGAGTTGGCGATCCTGTCCATGTCCAGCGGCTGCCACAGCTCGGTCGCGAGGCCCTTGCGCATGGCGACCTGGGACATCATCGACACGTCGGCCGGCGCGACACCGGCGCGGGCGGCCTGCTCGAGCTGCACCAGCCAGGCTTCGCCGGTCGGCTCGGCGACGCTCTCGACGGCGATGCCGGTGGCTTCGGTGAAGGCCGGGAAGACGTTCTTGTCGAAGGAATCTTTGAAATAGCCGCCATAGACGCCGACCTTCAGGCTCTTCTCCTGAGCCCTGAGGATCGACGGCATGGCCAGCGTGGCGCCCGCGGCGCCGGCTGCGGCGAGCAGATGCCGCCGGTTCAGGATGAGCGGGGACTTCCGGGTCATGACTTCATCTCCTTGGTTGTTACGTGACGTCGATCAGCGGGCAGCGCCGGAACGGTCCGGCGTGAAATCCAGAAGGCTCAGAAGCTCGAACAGCATCTGCGCGCCGGCATGGGCGGTGTTGGTGGTGGCGTCGTATTGCGGTGCGACTTCGACCACGTCGCCGCCGATCATGTTGATCCCGGCGAGGCCGCGCAGGATCATCTGCACTTCGCGGGTCGTCAGGCCGCCAATCTCCGGCGTGCCGGTGCCGGGGGCGAAGGCCGGATCGAGGCTGTCGATGTCGAAGGAGACATAGACTGGACCGTCGCCGACGACGGCACGGGCCTTGGCGATCACCGCATCGAGGCCGAGCCCCGGGATCTCCTCGGCATGGATGACGCTCATGCCGGATTCGAAGGAGAACTCCCACAGATACTCCGAGGCGCCGCGGATGCCGATCTGGATGGTGCGCTCGGGATCGAGCACGCCGTCCAGTACCGCCTGCCGGAACGGGCCGCCATGGTGGAACTTGCAGCCGTCGAAGGGCCCGGACGTGTCGCAATGGGCGTCGATATGGATCATGCCGACCGGACGGTCGGCGCCCAGTGCCCGCAGGATCGGCAGGGTGATCGAATGGTCGCCGCCGACGAAGAGCGGCAGGACGCCGGCCTTGGCGATCGTCGCGGCGGTGCGCTCGATATCCTCGTGGGACGTGGCGAGATCGAAGCGGCTGCGGAACGGCACGTCGCCGATGTCGGCGACCTTGAGACTGGCCGTCGGCATGGTCTTGAGGACGTGATTGTAGGGACCGACGCGCTCCATGGTGCGCAGGGCGCGAGGGCCGAAGCGCGAGCCATTGCGGTTGGTGACGCCGAGATCCATCGGCACGCCGATCATCGCGACGTCGAGGTTTGAGAGATCCGGCGCGGCCCAATCGATGGCGCGATGGGGGGCGTCGAGCAGGGTCGGAACGCCGGCATAGGGGGCGACGCGGGTGCCCCTGGGGTCGAAGAGCCGGTCGGCCACGGCCGCGAAGCCCTTGTCGTAGATGACCCGCTCGTTGTCGCCGGCGAAGCGCTGGCGCAGCGCTTCCAGTTTGCCGCTATCCATGAAGATTCCTCGCTGGACGGTCTGGTTCGTTGGCAAAGGCGCCGGCGGACAGGCCGAGACCGATCCGGCGCGCCATCTCGCGGATGCCGTCCGCATCCACATTGGCGAAGGCAATCCGCAGATGCCGGTCCTGACCGGGGCCGAAGAAGCTGCCGGGCAGGACCAGCACACCGAGTTCGCGCGTCAGGGCCTCGGCGACGGCCTCGGCCGGCCGGTCCGCGAAGGGATGGCGCACATAGGCGAAATAGGCGCCGATCTGGTCGAGCTCCCAGCCCGGCAGGCTGGCGAAGGCGGCGCGGAAGATGTCGGCCCGCCGTGCGATCTCGTCGCGGTTTGCGTCGCGCCAGTCGGCCAGTTCCTCGATGGCCCAGGGCAGGGCCGCCTGGGCCGGGCGGGGCGCGCAGATCTGGATGCAGTCGATGACCTTTTCCAACTCGGCGATGGTCGCTTCGCCGGCGATCATGGCGCCCACCCGGTGGCCGGGAATGGCGTAGGATTTGGAGAAGGAATAGAGCGCGACCAGGTTTTCGCGTGCGTCGGTTTGGGCAAAGAGCTCATGCGGCTTGCCGAGCGCGGGATCGAGGAAGTCGCGGTAGGTCTCGTCGAGGACGAGATACATCCCGCGCGACACGCAGACGTCCAGGAGTTCGGCGAGGCGTTCCGGCGGATAGACGGCGCCAGTCGGGTTGTTCGGGCTGACCAGCACCAGCGCCCGGCAACGCGGGTCGAGCACCGCCTCCAGCCCGGCGACGGAGGGGAGGAAGCCGTCGGCCGCCTCGGTCTGCAGCGGGCGCGCCTCGATGCCGAGCATTTCCAGCGTCATCTTGTGATTGAAGTACCAGGGCGCCGGCAGCACGACCACGTCGCCGGCGCGCGCAACGGTCAGCATGGCGGCGAAGAAGGCCTGGTTGCAGCCGCTGGTGACGGCGACGCGGCCCGCCGCGACGGGCGTGCCGTAGCGCGCCGCGACATGGCCGGCATAGGCCTCGTGCAAGGCGCGGTCGCCGAGAATGTCGCCGTAGCGGGCGCCGGCCGCCGAGGCGGCGGCTTCGGCCAGGCGCGTGGCGAAGCCGGCCGGTGGGGCATGGTTCGGAACGGCCTGGCTGCAGTCGATCAGCGGACCGTGGCTTCCGTCATAGGCGGCGATCCATCGGCCGGCGCGCGCGATGGGCGGCACCGAGACGGCGGTCAGCAACGGATTGGGCAGCGGCGCGGTCACCGGCAAGCCGTATTGCCATTGGCACGCCGCGACATGCGGCCCGTGCACGGCGCAGCCTCAACGGGGTTCTGCACGAAGCTCGACGGGCCTCTCACCGGGATATCGCCGCCTCCAAACGGATCATGGATACTCTCTCCGACAGCCCGCTCACCGGATGATGGCAGCGACCGGCTGCTTGCGGATTGCTCAAACCAGGCCTGTGCCCTTTTCCTCATCATGTGCCGCGCTGGACGCATGGTGGAATATCGGCCTATCAATTCAAACATTGAAAAACGTCAAAGTGGTGCGGTTGCTCATGCGCGTTTCCGGAAGTGATCTTCGCCTGCTGCAGGTCTTCGACGCGGTGGTGCGGCATGGCGGCTTCGCGGCCGCGGCGGTGGATCTGAATGTCAGCCAGTCCACCATCTCGAACCACATGACGGCGCTGGAGGAGCGACTGGGCTTCGTCCTGTGCCAGCGCGGCCGCGGCGGCTTCCACATGACCGAGAAGGGCCGGGCGGTCTGGGAGGCGGGGCGCCAGCTGGAAAAGGCGCTCCAGGACTTTTCCACCGATGTTGCCTCGGTGCGGGGCGAGCTGCGCGGCGAATTGCGGATCGGCATTCTCGATGCGGTGGTCTCCGATCCGGCCAACCGCCTTGCCGACGTCATCGCCGCCTATGGCCGGATCGCGCCGCACGTTCGGCTGGTGATCGCCCAGGAGCGGCCGCAGGATCTGCAGCAGAAGGTGCTCGACGGGCAATATCACTGCGCCATCGGCAGCTATCGCAACCGGATCGACGGCATCGTCTACGACCGGCTGCACGACGAGCGCCACAGTCTCTATTGCGGGCGTCTGCACGAGGCGTTTGACGCCGACGATGCCGAGCTGACCGATGCGCGTCTGGCGGCCATGCCCTTCGTTCACCGTGGCTACTGGCGCGACGAGGACACGCTGCGCCAGCTCGACTGGCGCGTCGAGGCGACGGTCTTCCAGATCGAGCCGCAGCTCATCCTGATCCAGTCCGGCCGCTATATCGGCCTCCTGCCGAACCATTACGCGGCCGAGGGGGTGGCGGCCGGCATGCTGCGGGCGATCCGGCCGGAGGAGATCGGCTATACCTGCGAGTTCGAATTGTTCTCGCCGCGTAACCGCCGGCCGAGCGATGTCGCCGCCGCCTTCATCGAGACGGTGCGCACGGTCTGGCCGTCGGCGCAGGACGCCTGACGCGTTCGGCCTTCGCTTCCCCTGGCGGAGCCGCAGGCGGTAACGCAATGCTCCGTACTTCAACCATGACTGCGGTTACACTTCGTAACATACTGGTTCATATGCGGTTCATGTGCCGAGGCCTACCGTCCTCTCACCACCAACGAGGACACATATCATGTTCAAGCGCACACTCATCGCCATCGCAGCCGTCTCCATGCTGGCCGCGCCGATGGCCCAGGCACAGGCCCAGAGCCGGCACGACAACAACCGTCCCACCGCACAGCAGAGCCAGTCCCGCGACCACGGCGCACAGCGTCATCGGGCGCAGCGCCCCACCGCTGCACGGGCCAAGTTCCGGTCCGGCCAGCGTTATGGCAACTGGAAGCGTCACCAGAGCGTGCGGGATTTCCGCCGGCACGGTCTGCGTGCGCCCGGCCGGGGGCAGAACTGGATCAAGGTCGACAACCAGTATCTGCTGATCTCCGCGGCCACCGGGCTGATCCTCGGCCTCGCCACCGCCCGCTAAGCCGAACGCCTGTCACCCCGCCAGCAGCGCAACCGCGTCGCTGGCGGGGTCTTCCAATGCATCGATGACGTCGAAATGGTGCCGCCCCGGCGCTTCGATCGCCGCGGTGCGCAGGCCGAGCCCGCGCCAGGCGCTAGCAAGCAGCGTGTTCTGCCGGCGAAATTCGGGCAGTTCGTCGCCGCCGACGAGGCAGGTGAGGGCGGCATTGCCGTGCGGTTCGAGCAGCGCCGGGCTTTCGGCGCGGGCTTCGGCGAGATCGAGGGCCAGGATCTCGTTCATCTGCGTCTTCAGGAGCGGACGCAGGTCGTGAACGCCGCTGATCGACAGGACCCGGTCGATCCGGGCGGCGGTCGCCTCGGAGAGCGGCGAATCCGTGCAGATCATCCGCGTCACCAGATGGCCGCCCGCCGAATGGCCGGACAGGCGGATCGGGCCGGAGACCTCCGCGGCGACCGTGTCGAGGAACTGCCCGACGTGACGGGTGATCTCCGCGATTCGGACCGTCGGGCACAACGGATAGGACGGCATGGCGGCGGCAAAGCCGCGCGCCAGCGCGCCGGCCGCCAGATGCGACCATTCGGACCGGCCGAACGCCTTCCAGTAGCCGCCATGGACATAGACGGCGAGACCGGCGGGCGTGCCCTCCGGCAGGAAGAGATCGTAAACCGCCCGTTCGCCGTCGCCATAGGGGCAGGCGAGGCGGGCGCGACCGGCGGCTTCCAGCTCCTGCCGGAAAGCGGCTGCCCGCTCGCGCCAGCGCGGCGGATAGGTCTCGGCCCCGGCAATCGCGCCGGCATTGCCATAGGCCGTGTCGAAATCCGTGATTGCCGCATCCACCATCGGGCTCATGCCTCGTCGTTCCTCGTGTCGTTCTCTACGGCGCGGCTCAGAAGAAGGCCTGAAGGCCGGTCTGGGCCTTGCCGAGGATCAGCGCATGGACGTCGTGCGTGCCCTCGTAGGTGTTGACGGTCTCCAGGTTCTGGGCGTGGCGCATGACGTGGTACTCGCCCATGATGCCGTTGCCGCCATGCATGTCGCGGGCGGTGCGGGCGATGTCCAGCGCCTTGCCGCAATTGTTGCGCTTGACCAGGCTGATCATCTCTGGCGCCATGGCCCCCTCGTCGAACAGGCGGCCGACCCGAAGCGAGCCCTGCAGCCCCAGCGCGATCTCGGTCTGCATGTCGGCGAGCTTCTTCTGGACCAGCTGGGTCTGGGCCAGCGGGCGGCCGAACTGGGTGCGCTCCATCGTGTAGTCGCGCGCCCGCTTCCAGCAATCCTCGGCCGCCCCCATGGCGCCCCAGGAGATGCCGTAGCGGGCCCGGTTGAGGCAGCCGAAGGGACCGCCGAGCCCCGACACGTTCGGCAGCAGCGCGTCTTCGCCGACCTCGACGCCGTCCATGACGATCTCGCCGGTGATCGAGGCGCGCAGCGACAGCTTGCCCTCGATCTTCGGCGCCGAGAGGCCCTTCATGCCCTTGTCGAGAATGAAGCCGCGGATCTTGTTGTCATGGGCGGCGGACTTCGCCCAGACGACGAAGACGTCGGCGATGGGCGAATTGGAGATCCACATCTTGGCGCCCGACAGGCGGTAGCCGCCGTCGATCTTCTCGGCCCGCGTGGTCATGCCGCCGGGATCGGAGCCGGCATCTGGCTCGGTCAGGCCGAAGCAGCCGACATATTCGCCGGTGGCGAGCTTCGGCAGGTACTTGCGGCGCTGGGTCTCGTCGCCATAGGCGAAGATCGGATACATCACCAAAGAGGACTGGACGCTCATCATCGAGCGATAGCCCGAATCCACCGCCTCGACGGCGCGTGCGACGAGGCCGTAGGAGACGTAGGACGCGCCGGCGCAGCCATAATCCTCGGGAAGGGTCAGGCCGAGCAGGCCGAGTTCGCCCATCTCGTTGAAGATCGACCGGTCGGTGGTCTCGTTGCGATAAGCCTCGACGATGCGCGGCCGCAGCTTCTCCTCGGCATAGGAGCGGGCGGTCTCGAAGATCAGCCGCTCATCCTCGGAGAGCTGGTCCTCGAGCCGGAACGGATCGGCCCAGTCGAAACCGGCGGACGGAGACGCAGACGGCGAAGGCGCAGCGGCCGAAGCGTTGGACATGGCGGGGTTCCTGTCGTGGTGGCGCGGCACGGGGCCGGGATCTGTCTGAAAGTCTGGGGCGCAAACGGTGCGGGTCGGAGCCGCGGCCTAGTCGGGCACGATGGCGGTGGCCTCGATCTCGACCAGCGCCTCGGGTTCGACCAGATCGGAGACCTCGACCAAGGCCATGGCCGGATAGTGCCGGCCGAGAACGCGGCGATAGGCAGCCCCCAGCTCAGCGGTCGAGGCGCGGTAGGTGGCGATGCTGCGCACATACCAGGTGAGGCGGGCGATATGCTCCGGCCCACCGCCGGCTTCGGCGACGACGGCAAGGACATTGCGAAGGGTCTGTTCGACCTGCGGAATGAACCCGTCGGCGAAGGTCTCGGTCTCGTCCCAGCCGATCAGGCCGCCGGTGAGCACCAGCCGGCCGCGACCGGCCATGCCGTTGGCGTAGCCGCGGGGCTTCTTCCAGCCCGGCGGCTGCAGGGTATCGAGCGCGGCGTCGTCACCGGCTTCGGACGAAGGGGTCGGACTGGCGCCGATCGGCTGGTTGATGTTCACGCGTTCACTCCCTGGGTCGCGTCCTCGGCTTCGGCCTCCGCCTGCTGGCGCAATGCAAAGCGCTGCAGTTTTCCCGAACCGGTCTTGGGCAAGGCGTCCACGAAGACGACCGAGCGTGGGTATTTGTAGGGCGCGAGCTCGCGCTTCACATGGTCCTGCAGCTCTTTGGCGAGATCGGGCCCGGCCGCCGACGGGTCGGCCAGGACGATGAAGGCCTTGACGATGCGGCCGCGCTCGGGGTCCGGGGCGCCGACCACGCCGACCTCCAGCACCAGCGGATGGGCGAGAAGTGCGGCCTCCACCTCGGGACCGGCGATGTTGTAGCCGGCCGAGACGATCATGTCGTCGTTGCGGGCCTGGAACCAGAAATAGCCGTCCTCGTCCTCGACATAGGTGTCGCCGGTGATGTTCCAGCCATTCTCGACATAGACGGCCTGGCGCCGGTCGGCGAGGTAGCGGCAGCCGATCGGGCCGCGCACCGCGAGGCGGCCCGCGGTGCCGGCGGGCTGCGCCTGGCCGGAGGCATCGACGATTCGCGCCTCGTAGCCCGGCACGGGCTTGCCGGTGGCGCCCGGGCGGATCGCCTCCTGCGGCGCGGCGATGAAGATGTGCAGCATCTCGGTCGCGCCGATACCGTCCATCAGCTTCAAGCCGGTGGCCTCCAGCCAGGCGTCGAAGGTCGGGCGCGGCAGGGTCTCGCCGGCGGAGACGCATTTCTTCAGGGACGACAGGTCGTATTCGTCGATCTTCGCCAGCATGGCGCGATAGGCGGTGGGGGCGGTGAAGCAGACCGTCGCGCCATATTCGCCGATGGCGGCGGCAAGGTCCGGAGGTCCGGCGCGTTCGAGCAGCACGGTCGAGGCGCCGATCCGGAACGGGAAGAGGACGAGACCGCCTAGGCCGTAGGTGAAGGCCAGTGGCGGCGAGCCGATGAAGACGTCGTCGGCGCCCGCGCGCAGCACGTCGCGGGCATAGCAGTCGCAGATGACCAAGAGGTCGCGGTGATAGTGGATCGTCGCCTTGGGCAGGCCGGTCGTTCCCGAGGTGAAGCCCAAGAGGCAGGGATCGTCGGCGCGCGAGGCAACCGCCTCGAAGCGGTCGGGCGCACCTGCCATCAGCGCACCGAGATCACCGCCGGCAAGGCCCTCCCAGGTGACGATCCGGACGGGCCGGGCGGCGGCGTTCGCGGCCTTGTCCATTTCGTCGACCAGGGCCGCGTCGCACAAAGCGAGCCCGATCTCGGCCTTGTCGAGGATCTGCACGAGCTCGCGCGCGCGCAGCAGCGGCATGGTGGCGACGACGATGCCGCCGGCCTTGATGACCGCCATGTAGAGCGCGATCAGGGTCGGGTTGTTGGCCGAGCGCAGGAGAACCCGGCCGCCGGGCACGAGACCGAGTTCGCCGGTCAGGACATTGGCCATCCGGTCGATGGTCCGGGCGAGTTCGGCATAGGTCCAGCGCACGCCGGGCGCGCGGATGGCAAGCCGCTCGCCGCGACCTTCGGCGACATGGCGGTCGACGAGTTCGGCGGCAGCGTTCAGCTGCTCGGGATAGCCGAGCCGGTCGAGATTGATGAAGTCCGGCTGCTCGGCCGTGGGCGGCAGGTTGTCCAGGACGAAGGTGTCGACATGGCAGGAGGCGGGCATGGGCGATCTCCTCAGGCGGCTTGCGACAGCAATTGGCGGGCGATGATGAGCTTCTGGACTTCGGTCGCGCCCTCGTAGATGCGCAGGGCGCGTATCTCGCGGTACAGCGTCTCGGGTACGGAGCCGGAGCGCACGCCTTCGCCGCCATGCAGCTGGACGGCGCGGTCGATGACCCCTTGGGCGTTCTCCGTGGCGACCATCTTGGCCATGGCGGCCTCGCGGGTGATGCGCGGCGCGCCGCTGTCGCGGGTCCAGGCCGCGCGGTAGACGAGGAGCGCGGCGCTGTCGATCGCCGTCGCCATCTCGGCAAGGGCCGTCTGGGTGAGCTGCATGTCGGCAAGCGGCGCGCCGAACAGCTTGCGCGAGCGGGCGCGATCCAGCGTTACGTCGAGCGCCCGGCGCGCAAAGCCGAGGGCGGCAGCGCCCACCGTGGTGCGGAAGACGTCGAGCGTCGCCATGGCGATCCTGAAGCCCGCGCCGGGCTCTCCGATGCGGTTCGACGCCGGCACCCGGCAATCCTCGAAGCGGAGGCGGGCGAGGGGATGCGGGGCGATGGTGTCGAGCCGCTCGGCGATGGTCAGGCCCGGCGTATCGGCCGGCACGCAGAAGGCCGAAAGGCCCTTGGCGCTAGGCGCCTCGCCGGTGCGGGCGAAGACGACGTAATGGTCGGCGATGCCGCCATTGGAAATCCAGGTCTTCTCGCCGTCGAGACGGACCATGTCGTTGCCCACCGGTGTGGCGGCGAGGGCGATCTCGGCGACGTCGGAGCCGGCTTCCGGCTCGGTCAGCGCGAAGGCGGCGATCGCCGTGCCGTCGCGCACGCCGGGCAGCACGGAGTTCTTCTGGGCGTCGCTGCCGTGAAGGGTCAGGGCGCCGGTGCCGAGCCCCTGCATGGCGAAGGCGAAGTCGGCGAGGCCGTCGAAGCGGGCGAAGGTCTCGCGCAGGATGCACAGGCTGCGCACGTCGAAGCGGCCGTCCTGCGGCGCGGCATGGGCGAGGAAACCGGCCTTGCCCATGGCCGCCACGAGCCGCCGGCACGATCCGTCGACATCGTGGTGATCGACGAGGCCGGCGACGTTGGCGGCAGCCCAGTCCTCGGCCTTGCGGGCGAGGTCGCGGTGGCTCTGGTCGAAGAAGGGCCAGTCGAGGAAGCTGCGGTCGGCCATCGTCAGTTGCCCTCGAAGACCGGCTTGCGCTTGGCCGCGAAGGCCTCGAAGGCGCGGCGGAAATCGCCGGTCTTCATGCACAGGGCCTGGGCGATCGCCTCGGCGTCGATGGCCTCGTCGACGCCCATCGCCCATTCCATCTGCAGCATGCGCTTGGTCACCGAATTGGCGTAGGTCGGGCCCTCGTTGAGCGCCGCCGCCATCTCCATCGCGGCGCCCAGCGCGCCGCCGGTTTCGGTCAGCCGGTTGAAGAAGCCCCAGCGCTCGCCTTCCTCGGCGCTCATGAAGCGGCCGGTATAGAGCAGTTCGGAGGCGCGGCCCTGGCCGATGATGCGGGGCAGGATCGCGCAGGCGCCCATGTCGCAGCCGGCAAGGCCGACGCGGTTGAACAGGAAGGCGACCTTGGCGCCGCTGCCCGCGATCCGCATGTCGGAGACCATCGCCATGATCGCGCCGGCGCCGGCGCAGATGCCCTCGACGGCAGCGATGACGGGCTGCTGACAGGCGCGCATCTCCTTGACGAGATCGCCGGTCATGGTGGTGAAGGCGTGCAGTTCGGCCGCTTCCATCTTCGTCAGCGGCTCGATGATCTCGAAGACGTCGCCGCCGCTGGAGAAATTGCCGCCCGAGCCGGTCACGACGATGGCGGTGACGTCCTCGTCGAAGCGCATCGCCCGGAAGGTGTCGCGCAGCTCGGCATAGCTCTCGAAGGTCAGCGGGTTCTTGCGATCCGGCCGGTCGAGGGTGATCACCGCGATGCCGTTGTCGATCGCGAGGCGGAAATGCTCGGGCACGAAGTCCCGCAACGGTGCGGCGATCGCGTTCTGGCGCTTCATCATTCGTCCTCTGGCTGTGTTGGTGCGGGTCCGGCGCGGCTGGCGCCATGGACCGAGTGCTTGAGGTCGCCGAGCCGCGACCAGAGTTCGGTCTGCTCCTCCGGCGAGATGCCGGCGAGGAGTTCGGCCAGCCAGTCGCTGTGGGCGCGGGCCATGCGGGCGAAGGTCGCGCGGCCCTGCTCGGTGAGGCGCACCCGCGCCGAGCGCCGGTCGTGCTCGGAGACCTGACGCTCGATCAGCCCCTCCTGGACGAGGCGGTCGACGAGGCCGGTGACATTGCCGTTGGAGACCATCATCCGCCGCGACAGCTCGCCGAGCAGGATCCCATCGGACGAGCGTTCGAGCTGGGCCATGAGGTCGAAGCGGGGCAGGGTGGTGCCGAACTGTTCGCGCAGGCGCTTGCGGATCTCGGCCTCGACGAGGTTGGCGCAGGTCAGGAGGCGCAGCCACAGGCGCAGTTCGGCGCGGTGATCCTGCGGGCTCTCGCCCACCTTGGACTCGGCGTCGATATGGTCGATCGGGGTCTGCCGGGTGACACTCACAATTCGCCTCCCGCAATCGCGATCGCCTGGCCGGTGACGCCGCTGGCACCGGCTCCGGCCAGCCACAACACGCTGTCGGCGACCTCCTCGGGGCGGATCAGCCGGCCGAGCGGATTGACCCGGGTGAAATCCTTCAGGATCGCATCGCGGTCGCGGCCGGTCTTTTCCTCGAGCCGGTCGAGGGAGCCGGCGATCAGCGCCGTGTCGGTGTAGCCGGGACAGACCGCATTGACGGTGATCCCGGCGGTGGCCAGCTCCAGCGCCAGCGAGCGGGTCAGGCCGATGACGGCGTGCTTGGCCGCTGTATAGGCGCCCACATAGGCATAGCCCTTGAGCCCGGCGGTCGAGGCGACGCTGACGATGCGGCCCGTGCCAGCCGCCTTCATCGTCGGAACGACGGCGCGGATCGCGGTGAGCACCGGCTCGACATTCAGGGCCATCATCCGCCGCATCTGGTCGACGTCGAGGCGCGCCAGCGGTGCGGTCTCGGCGGCGCCGGCATTGTTGACCAGCACTCCCACCGGCCCGGCGCGTTCGGCGGCGCTCGCAAGGGCGGCTTCCAGCGCTTCGGCGTCGGTCACGTCGGCGGCGACGCCGGCATGGGCGCCGAGTTCGGCGCGGGCCCGCTCGGCGCTTTCGGCGCTGCGGCCATGCACCGTCACCCGGTCGCCGGCGGCCACGAAGGCGGCGGCGATGGCGTGGCCGATCCCGCGGGTCGAGCCGGTGACAAAGACGTGGCGAGGGCTGGCAGATGGGGTCATGACGACCTCCGATGAATTTGTTTAAGCCTAAATTATCTGGTCATGCTGCGGCAAGCGTGTCGGCTTCTGTTCGGGACCGCCGCTGTTCAGGACCGCGGTCGGGGCGATCAGGCGTTGGCGGCGCGGCGTTCGGCGACGAGGCGGTCCGGTTCGGCGGCAAAGCCCGCCTTGCCGGCATAGCCGCCGACGATCGCCTTCAGTTCGGCCCGGCTCATGACGTCCTCGACATTGGCGAAGCCGGCGGGCGCGCGCTTCTCGACCTCGTCGATCACCCGCTCCGGGCCGCCCTTGCGGTTGAGGCGGACGATCTCGGCGGTCTTGGGCAGGCGGTCCTTCTCGTATTCCCACAGCGCCTGGCGGGGATGTTCGGCACGCTCCAGGCAGTCGGCCAGCGAGCGGGCGTCGAGGATCGCCTGCGAGGCGCCGTTCGAGCCGACGGGATACATCGGGTGGGCCGCGTCGCCGAGCAGCGTGACCCGGCCGAAGGTCCAGCGCGGCAGGGGATCGCGGTCGCACATCGGGTATTCGAAGGCCTGCGGCGTCGCCTCGACCAGCGCCGGGACGTCGTAGTCGGGAATGGCGAAGCGCTTGGCATATGGCAGGACCAGCGAGCGCAGGGCCGGGCGCGACCAGCTTTCCTTCGGCGGCGGGGACTTGGCGCCGTCGGCCATCTTGATGTTGACGACCCAGTTCATGAGCTGGGTGCCGTCGCCCTTCTCGGCGATCGGATAGAGCACGAACTTCGCGCCCATGCCGCCGCCGATCGCCATGGTGCGACCGTCGCGCCAGCTCTTCCATTCGGTGGCGCCGCGCCACATCAGGACGCCGTTCCAGCAGGGCGCGCCCTCGTCCGGGTAGAAGCGCTTGCGGGCGGTGGAATGGATGCCGTCGGCACAGACGAGAATGTCGCCGCGCACGGTGGTTCCGGCGTCGCCGCGGACCGAATCGGTGAAATGGGCGGTGACGCCGCCCTCGTTCTGGATGAAGCCCGACAGGCTGAGGCCAGTCTTCACCGCGTCCGGCCCCAGCCGTTCGATGACGGCGTCGTAGATCAGCTTCTGCAGCCGGCCGCGATGGATCGAGAATTGCGGGACGGGGTGGCCGGCGTCGATGCCGCGCAGTTCGCTCCACACCTCCTGGCCCTGGCGGTTGTAGTAGACCAGCTCGCGGGTGCGCAGGCCGACCTTGTCGAGGGCGGGCAGGAGGCCGATCTCGGCGAGTTCGCGGATGGCGTGGGGCAGGGTGTTGATGCCCACCCCGACCTCGCGGACAGCTGGCGACTGTTCGTAGATCTCGGCCTTGATGCCGCGCTTGTGCAGCATGAGCGCGGCGGTCAGCCCGCCGATGCCTGCGCCTGCGATGATCACCTTCATGGCCTTGCCTCCTTGCGCCCCTTGTCCCCGCCTATTCCGCGTCTGGCGGCGGCAGGAAATCGACCTCGTGCTGGGCCGAGACGGCGACGACCTCGGCGGGGTCGGCGGTCGGTCCGAGATTGTGGAGCGCCCAGAACAGATCGTAGAGGCGCTGGGCCGGGGAGACCCAGAAATAGCACTTCACGTCGGAATCCGTCCGGTTGAACAGGCCGTGCGGGATGCCGCGCGGCAGGCGGACGAGATCGCCCGGCTCGGCATGGCTTTCCTGTCCGTCAAGGATCACGTCGAGACGGCCCTCCAGCATGTAGACGAACTCTTCCTGGGTCGGATGGATGTGCGGCGGCACGAAGGTGCCGACCGGGAAGGTCGCGTGCCAGGAGAACGAGCTCTCGGCATGCTGCTTGGGCACGTAGATCTGGCCGAGGATGTTCCAGCTTATGCCGTCCATCCCCTCGTTGGCCTTGGTGACGCCGGCGGTCATGATCGGCATGGGCGTGGCTCCTTGCTTGCGGAATGGAAAGGCGTGGCGCTCGTGGCGCCGCGGTCGGTGCGAGGCCTACACATGGAGGAAGCGTTCCTTCACGGCAGGGGTCGCCCTGAGTTCGGCCGTCGTGCCGGTCCAGGCGACGCGGCCCTTCTCGATGACGACATGACGGTCAGCGAAGCGGGCCAGCGCGTCGACATTCTTGTCGATGACGAGGATCGCCTCGCCGGCGTCCTTGATGGCGGTGAGGCAGGTCCAGATCTCCTCGCGGATCAGCGGGGCGAGCCCTTCCGTCGCCTCATCGAGAACCACGAGGCGGGGATTGGTCATCAGCGCCCGGCCGATGGCCAGCATCTGCTGTTCGCCGCCGGAGAGCTGGTTGCCCATGTTGCGGCGCCGCTCCTTCAGCCGGGGAAACAGGCGGTATATCTCGGCCAGCGTCCATTTGGCGGCGCCGCGGCCAGCGCGATGGGTGGCAACGAGATTTTCCTCGACGGACAGGGTCGGGAAGATCTGCCGGCCTTCCGGCACGAGGCCGAGGCCGCGATTGGCGACGACATGGGGCTGGCGGCCGGTGACATCGACGCCATCGATGGTGACGCAGCCGCCGCGCGGCTTCACCAGGCCGAAGATCGAGTTGATCGTGGTGGTCTTGCCCATGCCGTTGCGCCCGAGCAGCGTCACGACTTCGCCGGCGCCGACCTCGAGGTCGATGCCGAAGAGGATGCGGCTGTCGCCATAGGCGCTCTGGAGATTTTCGACCCGCAGCATCAGGCGGCCTCCTCCTCGCCGAGATAGGCGGTCCGCACTTCCGGATGGACGCGGACCTCTTCGGCGGTGCCCGTGGCGATCAGCCGGCCGTAGACGAGGACGCTGACCCGGTCGGCAAGGGCGAAGACGGCATCCATGTCGTGTTCGATCAGGACGATGGTGTGGGTGGTCTTCAGTTCAGCCATCAGCGCGACCAGAACCGCCGATTCCTCATGGCCGGTGCCGGCGAGCGGTTCGTCGAGCAAGAGGAGCCGTGCGCCGGTCGCCAGCGCGATGGCGATTTCCAGCTGGCGCTTTTCGCCATGGGACAGGCTGCCGGCGCGTCGTTGGGCGCGATCATCGAGACCGACGCGGGCGAGCGCCGCCATGGCGGCCTCGTTGAGCGCGCTCTCGCGGGCCGCGGAGGCGAAGAAGCGGAAGCTCGAGCCGGAACGCGCCTGCACCGCCATCGCCGCGTTTTCCAGCACGGTGAACCCGTCGAGGATCGAGGTGATCTGGAAGGAGCGCGCCAGCCCGCGATGGACGCGGCCGGCCATGTCGACCCGGGTGATGTCCTCGCCGGCGAAATGCACCGAGCCGCCGTCGCTGGCGAGACTGCCGGAGAGCTGGTGGATCAGCGTCGTCTTGCCGGCGCCGTTCGGCCCGATGATGGCGTGGAGTTCGCCGGGCATGACCTGGAAGCTGACGTCGTCGGTGACGTGCAGGGCGCCGAAGGCCTTGCGCAGATTGCGGATGTCGAGAAGCGGTCCGTTCATGGCGTTCCCCGTCCGGCAATGCGGCTGACGAAGCCGGCGATGCCGCCGCGCGTGAACAGGACGAGCAGCACCAGGAAGATGCCGAGGCCGAGCTTCCAGTGCTCGGAAATCTGCGCCAGCCAGTCCTCCAGCAGGAGGAAGGCAACGGCGCCGGCGATGGGGCCGACCAGCGTGCCCATGCCGCCGAGGACGACCATGACGATGAGCTCGCCCGAGCGCTGCCAGCTCATATAGGCGGGCGAAACGAACTCGGCCTGATTGGCGAGGAAGACCCCGGCGAGGCCGGCGATGGCGCCGGCGATGACATAGGCGGTAAGCTGGTAGCGGAAGGGCGAAAAGCCGATCGCCTGCATCCGCACGCGGTTATCGCGGGTGCCGCGCAGGACACGGCCGAAGCGCGAGCCGACGACGGCGCGCAAGGTCACGAAGGCGCCGGCAAGCGCGGCGAGGACGACATAGAAGAAGGTCAGATTGCCCTTCAGGACCGGCGCGCCGAACAGCGTCGAGCGGGCGGTCAGGGTGATGCCGTCGTCGCCGCCATAGGCCGACAGCGAGACCATGAAGAAATACGCCATCTGGCCGAAGGCGAGGGTGATCATGATGAAATAGACGCCCTTGGTCCGCAGCGAGATGGCGCCGGTGACGAAGGCGAAGAGGCTGCAGACGAGAATCGCGACGGCGGCCTGGACCAGGATGTCGTCGATGCCATGGGCGGCGAGGATCGCCACCGAATAGGCGCCGAGGCCGATGAAGGCGGCATGGCCGAAGGAGACCAGCGCGCCATAGCCGAGGATCAGGTCGAGCGAGAGGGCGGCGAGGGCGAAGATCATGATCCGCGTCGCGGTGACCAGCAGGAACTGGTCGTCGATCGCGGTGGCCAGGAGCGGCAGCAGCGCCAGTGTCGCAAAGATCAGCCCGGCGGCGAGGGCCGTGCCGCGGCCGTCGAGGCGGCTCGGGCGGCGCTGAGGCGCGACATCGGGCGTTTCGCCGGCAAGGGTGAGGTCGCTCGCGCTCATTGGGCCGCCCCCTTGGCCGGGAAGAGCCCGGCAGGCCGGAAGAACAGGACAGCGGCCATCAGGATATAGATCAGCATCGGCGCGAGGGTGCGGCCGGTCTGGGAGGCGGCGGACGGGTCCATGAGACTGCGCAGGAGGATCGGGCCGAAGGTGCGGCCGAGCGTGTCGACCAGCCCGACCAGCAGCGCCGCCACGAAGGCGCCGCGCACCGAGCCGACGCCGCCGATGACGATGACCACGAAGGTCAGGATGAGAATGGAATCGCCCATGCCCGGCTGCACCGACAGGATCGGCGCGACCATGGCGCCGGCAAAGCCCGCCAGCATGGCGCCGAGGGCGAAGACCAGCATGAAGAGCCGGCGGATGTCGACGCCGAGAGCCGAGATCATCGGCGCATTGGTGGCGCCGGCCCGCAGTCGCATGCCGATGCGCGTGTGGCTGACCAGGAGATAGAGCCCGAGGGCCGTCGCCAGACCGGCGGCGATGATCAGGACGCGGAATAGCGGATAGCGCATGTTGCCGATCAGCGGGATCGAACCGGACAGGACGTCCGGGATCGGCACGCTCATGGGGGCTGCGCCCCACAGCATCTGGACGCCCTCGTTGAGGATCAGGATCAGGCCGAAAGTCGCCAGCACCTGGTCGAGATGATCGCGGTCGTAGAGGCGGCGGAAGATCAGCACTTCGAGGATGATGCCGAAGAGCAGCGTCGCCGGAATGGTCAGCGCGAGGCCGAGGAAGAAGTCGCCGGTATAGGCCGTCAGGGTCGCGACCAGATAGGCGCCGACCATGTAGAGCACGCCGTGGGCGAGATTGATCAGGTCCATGATCCCGAAGATCAGGGTCAGGCCGGCCGCGACCAGAAACAGCAGGATGCCGAACTGGAGACCGTTGAGCGCCTGGAGCAGAAAGAGATTGAGCATGCCGGGTCCCGCTGCCGCGACCGCTCGTTCACCGGGCGGGGGCGTGTGGTTCGTCGCAGGGTCCGGCTCGCGCCGGAAGTCGCATGCGCGACGTGGGTCGTTCAGGCTCCGGCCCGCACCTGGCGAGCCGGAGCCGGAGGTGGCCGGTTACTGCATCTTGCAGTCGGCGGCGTAATTGTCCTGGTAGTCGTCGAAGATCTTCTGCTCGATCTGGGTCTGGTACTTGCCGTCGTCGCGCTTGGCGACCTTGACCAGATAGAAGTCCTGGATCGGGTAGTGGTTGTCGCCGATGGAGAAGTCGCCGCGCAGGGACTGGAAATCGGCCGCCTTCAGGCCGGCGCGCAGGGCGTCCTTGTCGGAAAGGTCGCCGCCGGCCGCCTTGATGGCGCTGTCGATCATTTGCGCCGCGTCATAGGCCTGCATGGCGTAGGTGCCCGGCACGCTGCCGTACTTTTCCTCATAGGCCGCGACGAAGGCCTTGGACTGCTCGTTGTCCATGTCCGGGGCCCAGTTGGCGCCGCCGAAGAAGCCGACGGCCGCGTCCTGCTGGGCCGGCAGCGTCGTCTCGTCGACGGTGAAGGCGGAGAGGAACGGAATGTTGTCGAGGCCGGCCTGGCGGTACTGCTTGACGAGGTTCACGCCCATGCCGCCGGGCATGAAGGTGAAGACCGCATCGGGCTGCTCGGCGGCGATCTGCGCGAGTTCGGCCGAGAAGTCGAGCTGGCCGAGCGGGGTGTAGATCTCGTTGACCACCTCGCCCTTGTAGGAGCGCTTGAAGCCGGCGAGCGAATCCTTGCCCGCCTGATAGTTCGGCGCCAGCAGGAACAGCCGCTTGTAGCCGGTGTCCTCGGCATATTTGCCGAGCACCTCGTGGACCTGGTCGTTCTGGTAGGACGAGACGAAGAGGTTGGCGTTGCACTCGGCGCCGGCGAAGTTCGAGGTGCCGGCATTCGGGCTGATCAGGAAGGCGCCGCCGTCGGTGACCGGCTTGGCGATGGCCATCAGGATGTTGGAGAAGATCGGCCCGACGACGAAGTCGGCATCGTCGCGCTCGACCAGCTCGCGCGCCTTGTTGGCGGCGATGTCGGGCTTCAGCTCGTCGTCGACCGTGGTGATCTCGGTCTCGAGGCCGCCGAGCTTGCCGCCCATCGTCTCGACCGCCAGCATGAAGCCGTCGCGGCCCTGCTCGCCGAGCACAGCGGCCGGGCCGGACAGGGTAAACATCAGGCCGACCTTGAGCTTGTCGTCGGCGGCGTCCTGCGCGAGCGCGCTGCCGGTCAGGGCGGTGGCCGCCAGAAGGCCGAGGGCGACGGTGCGGATCATTGTCATTCCTGCATCTCCATGCAAAGTTTCTGCGGCAGATCCGGCCCCGCCTCGGCGGTCCGTGCCCCTTATTCGGCATGCGGCGCGGCGCCTCTGCGCCCCGATCTGAAAATTAGTTTACACATAAAATAGTGCCTCGCAACCGGATTGGCCGATTTTTTGGGCGTGCCTAATTATGCTGCAGTGCGGCGGCTGTGAATGCACTGCGGTGAGGACGGGCGGCACCGAGAATCTGGCCGCGACGCCTTGACCCATGCCCCGCTCCACGGTGATAGTTTAACTCTAAAATATCTGGTTGCGGGTGTCGGTCCCGCCTACAGGAGAGCAGCGATGCGCATCACCGTAATCGGCGGCGGCCCCGGCGGCCTCTATTTCGCGCTGCTCACCAAGAAGCAGCGGCCCGACTGGTCGATCGACATCTACGAGCAGAACCAGGCCGAGGACACGTTCGGCTTCGGTGTTGTCTTCTCCGACGAGACGCTGCACGAATTCCTGTCGCGCGACCGGCCGTCCTTCGACCGCATCCGCCACGAATTCGCCTATTGGGACGACGTCGCCATCCACAAGGACGGGCGCGAGATGCGCTGCGCCGGGAATGGCTTTGCCGGCATCTCGCGGATGAAGCTCCTCGCCATCCTGCAGCAGCGCTGCCGGGAGGAGGGGATCGGCCTGCATTTCGGCGTCTCGGTGCCGCCGGAGGAGATCGCCACGCGTTTTGCCGATTCCGACGTGGTCGTGGCAGCGGACGGCGTGAATTCGCGTATCCGCGAGCATTTCCGCACGGCCTTCGAACCGGATGTGGCGATCAAGTCGAACCGCTTCTGCTGGATGGGCTCGACCCGGCCGATGGACGAGTTCAACTACTTTTTCCGGCGGACCGAACACGGCATCATCTGTGCCCACACCTACCAGTACGAGGCGGGCCGCTCGACCTGGATCTTTGAGATGGACGACGCCTGCTGGCGCGGCCACGGCTTCGACGGCATGGACGAGGCGGCATCGAAGGCGGTGCTGGAAGCGCTCTATGCCGACGAGCTGCAGGGCCATCCGCTGCTCCTGAACCGGTCGAACTGGCGGCAGTTTCCGCGCATCTTCTGCAATCGCTGGTCCCACAACAACATCGTGCTCCTCGGCGACGCCAAGGCCTCGGCGCATTATTCCATCGGCTCGGGCACCAAGCTCGCCATGGAATGCGCCATCTCGCTGTCGGACGCGGTGGTCGCCCATGGCCCGTCCGACGTTCCGGCCGCCTTCGCGGCCTATGAGGACGCGCGGCGCACGCCCTGCCAGATCACCCAGCACAATGCCGACGTGTCGCTGGCCTGGTTCGAGCATATGAACCGCTCCTGGGACATGGAGCCCGAGCAGTTCGCCATGGTGGTGATGTGCCGGGCCAAGGCGATCACCTACGACAATCTGATCGTGCGCGATCCCGGCTTCGTGGAAGCCGTCGACACCGCCTTCTACGAGCGGGTCTATCGCGAAACCGGCGAGGATTACCGCAAGAGCCGGCCAACGCCGATGTTCACGAGGTTCAAGCTGCGGGAGATGACGATCGAGAACCGGGTCGCCATGTCGCCGATGGCGCAATATTCGGCCGATGCGGACGGCAACCCGACCGACTGGCACTTCGTCCACTACTCCTCCCATGCGCTGGGCGGGGCCGGGCTGATCTTCACCGAGATGACCTGCCCCTCGGCCGATGCGCGGATCACCCCGGGCTGCACGGGCCTGTGGACCGACGCGCAGGAAGCGCAGTGGAAGCGGATCGTCGACTTCGTCCACGCCAATTCGACGTCGAAGATGGTGCTGCAGCTCGGTCATGCCGGGCGCAAGGGGTCGACCCAGCTCGGCTGGGAGAAGATGGACATGCCGCTGGCCGACAAGGTGGCGAACTGGCCGATCCTCTCGGCCTCGCCGCTGCCCTATCACGACGGCATCAGCCAGGTGCCGAAGCCGCTGGACCGGGCGGAGATGGACCGGATCACCGCGGATTTCGTCCAGGCGACGGAGCGGGCCGACCGGGCCGGCTTCGACATGCTGGAGCTGCACTGCGCCCACGGCTATCTGCTGGCCTCCTTCCTGTCGCCGCTGACCAACCATCGCGACGACGCCTATGGCGGCTCGGTGGAAAACCGGCTGCGCTACCCGCTGGAGGTCTTCGCCGCGATGCGGGCGGCCTGGCCGGCGCACAAGCCGATGTCGGTGCGCCTGTCGGCCACCGACTGGGCCGAGGGCGGGATCAGTGAGACGGACGTCTTCGCGATCTCGGAGGCCTTCGCCGCCGCCGGCTGCGACCTGATCGACGTATCGGCGGGCCAGACCGTGGCGGATCAGGCGCCGGTCTACGGCCGGATGTTCCAGGTGCAGTTCGCCGAGGCGATCCGCAACGTGCCGAAGATGGCGGTGATGGCGGTCGGCGCCATCACCGAGGCGGCGCAGGTGAACACCATCCTGCACACCCGCCGCGCCGACATCGTCGCGCTCGGCCGCCCGCATATGTGGAACCCGTATTTCAGCCGCGAGGCGGCGGCCTGGTACGACACCCGCAACCAGCCCTGGCCGAAGCAATATATCTCGGGCCGCGACCAGGCGCATCGCGAACTGACCAAGAAGCGGGCGCAGGAGATCGAACTGCGGCGCAAGGCCCGTCCGCGGCCGCACGACGCCGATGCGAGCGATTCGCCGGCGCGCCAGGCCGCCGAGTAGGGCAGGGCGCCGGGTCGGGCGGGCCGGCTAGCCGGCCTCGGCGAGGGCGGAGTGTTCGAAAAGGGCGAAGCAGGCGGCGGCGGCCGCGATCGCGCTGGCGATCGTGGTCTCGTCCTGGCCTTCGCCCCAACCATCGAGGTCGGCGAGCACGCTTCGCCAGCCGCCGCGCTCGTGGCGGGCCGACAGAAGGCGGCGCGGATAGGCGACCGGCACACGGCGTTGCAGCACCGCGCCGCCGAGCCGGGAGCCCTCCAGAACATAGTGGATGCCGCGCGCCGCGACCGGCGACACAGGGCCGTCGAAGGGCGCCGACGGGGGAATGTCGATGCCGAGTTCCTGCAGATCGGCGACTGCCAGATCGGTGCGGGAACGGGTCGCGGCTACGGAAATGCCGTCGGCGACGATTGCCTCCACGGCGGGCAGCGCCCTTGCATGGGCTCGCAGGAAACCGCCATAACCGGACCGTGTTGAGAGGTCGAAGGCACTGAAGGCGGTGTCGACCCGCAGATGCAGTGACGCAGTTTCCGTGCGCAGGCGTTCGGAAAACGTCCCGTTCGGTGGTGGCATGCAGTGATCCGTCGCTCGTGACACGTTCCCGTCCGACGTCGACAGGAGGCCACAGGTGAAAGCAGATATCCCCGCCAGTCTGCAAGACTCCCTGCGTGCGGTTTCCGAGGACGAGCTGACGCTCTGCGATCGCGAACCGATCCATATTCCCGGCTCGATCCAGCCGCACGGCATGCTGCTGGTCGCCGACCGGGGCACGCTGGACGTCGTGGCGGGTGCGGGCGACATCGAGGGCCGGCTCGCGCCGCAATGGCTCGGACGTCCGCTGGCCAGTCTCATCGGCAGCGCGGCGGTGGAAATTGCCCTCGGGATCGAGGACGAGACCTCTGCGGTGCTCGATCCGGTGACCGGGCTGGAGAACTCGCTGGACGGTGTCGCGCACCGCACCGGCGAGTATCTGTTGATTGAGCTGGAAGACGCGGAACGTGCGGGCGCGAGCACCGCGCGCATCTTCACCCGGATCGAAGAGGCCGGTGCGGCCCTTGCCCGGACCCATGATCTCCTCGATCTCTGCGAAGCGGCGGTCCAGCAGTTCCGCGCGATCACCGGTTACGACCGGGTGATGATCTATCGCTTTCACGAGGACGGCGCCGGCTCGGTGGTGGCCGAGGACCGGGCCGCGCATCTCGTCTCCTTCCTCAATCACCAGTTCCCGGCGACGGACATTCCGAAGCAGGCGCGGGCCCTCTATATCCGCAACCGGATCCGGGTGATTCCCGATGTCTGCTACGAGCCGGCGCCGATCCGCGCCGCCGAGGCCGGGCTGTCGGAGGTCGATCTGTCCGATGTCGGGCTGCGCAGCGTCTCGCCGATCCACATTCGCTATCTGCAGAACATGGCCGTCGGGGCCTCGGCCTCGATCTCCATCGTCATGGACAGGCATCTGTGGGGGCTGGTGGCCTGCCATCACGACGAGGCGAAGACCATATCGCTGTCGGACCGCACCGCCTGCCGCATCCTCGCCCATACGCTGTCTCAGCAGATTGCCGCCAAGGACGAGGCGGAACTGACGCGCGAGCGGGTCCGGATCCGGGCGAGCGAAGATACGGCGCTGGCGCTTTACGACCCCGAGTCCAGCTTCGAGAGCTTCGTGGAGGGTGCCGGCTCGGAGCTTTGCCGGATGCTCGGGGCCGACGGCCTGGCCGTCCTGTCCGGCACCCAGATATCGACCTTCGGTCGCTGCCCGGACGAGGCGGACCTCCGCACGATCGGCGAGTGGGTGAAGGACAAGGCGGCGCCGTTTCCGTTCCTCACCGACCGGCTGGCGTTGCATTGGCCCGAGGCGGAGGCGTTCCAGTCTCTGGCCAGCGGTCTCTTGGCGGTCTCGCTGTCGACCGAGACGCCGATCTGCCTGATCTGGCTGCGCGCGGAAAAGATCGAGACCGTCGAATGGGCCGGCAATCCCCACAAGGGCGCCTCGACCGATCCGAATGCCGTGCTGACGCCGCGGTCGTCCTTCGAGACGTGGAGCGACACGGTCCGTGGTCGGTCGCGGCCCTGGTCGATCGCCGAGGTGGAATCGGCCAGCCGGGTTGGCCGGCTGCTGCGCGAGCGCCGTCAGGCGATCCGGCTGAAGGAGCTGAACCGCGATCTCCTCGAGACCGTGCGCGAGAACCAGCTGCTCCTGCAGCAGAAGGGCTTCCTGCTGCGGGAGGTGAATCACCGCGTCCAGAACAGCCTGCAACTGGTCGCTGCCTTCCTACGCATGCAGGCCCGCGACCTCGACGACGCGGCAACGAAGAGCCAGCTCTCGGAAGCGCAGCGCCGACTGAACGCGGTCGCGCTCGTCCACCGACGGCTTTATTCGGGAGAAAGCGTCGAGATCGTCGATCTCTCACGCTACATCCGCGACCTGTGGACGGACCTTGCATCGTCGATGGACGGGGCCTGGGCGGAACGGGCGCGGCTCGACCTCGCACCGGTCCAGATCGCGGCCGATCGTGCCGTCCATGTCGGGCTGATCATGACCGAACTGGTGATCAACACCCAGAAATACGCCTATGACGGCAAGGCCGGTCCGCTGGCGATCCGCCTCGACCAGCATCTCGGTCGGTTCCGGCTCGCCGTCTCGGATCGGGGTGCCGGCAAGTCACGCGACCATCAGGGTTTCGGCTCGAAGATGATGCGCGCGATGGTCGATCAGATCGAGGGCACGCTGGAAGAGGCCGGAAACCGGCCCGGTCTCGTCACCACGGTCAGCGCACCGGTCGAGCGAGCCCTGCACCAGGGCTGAGGCGAGTTGCGCCGCGGCGGCGTTCTTCGCCGCAAGATCTGTCGCGCGCCGTGAAGCCGCCCAGCGGCCATGGCGTCCCGGTCGGCATCAATCCGCCGGCAGGCGTTCCAGATAGGACAGATCCTCGGCGTCGAACTCGCGGCGGATGAGGTCGACGCGGGAAATCGCGCGGTCGCCCGAGATGATCAGATGGTCGGCCAGCGCCTTCGCGGCTTTGTCCGTCTCGCCGGCCAGCAGATGGTCGATCACCGCCACATGCTCGGGCAGGAACGGTTCGGCGTCGAACAGACGCGGCGTCCAGCGATAGAGGAACCGGTGGGCGATCAGCAGCGACTGGGGCAGGGTGATCGCCTGCATCAGTGCGTAGGTGCCCGACAAATCGAGCAGCGTGACATGGAGGTCCTTCTCCAGCGCGTCGAGCGTCGCGCCGGTGACATCGCCCGCCGCCATCGCCTCTTCCAGCCGGGTCCGCATCTGCATCAGCAGTGACGCCGACGCGTGGGGCGCCGCCTTGGTCAGGGCGATCGGCTCGAGAATCGAGCGCAGTTCGTAGAGTTCGGCGATATGGTCGGGCGTCAGCGCCGGCGCGTACCAGCGGCCGCGATCGTCCTTGCGCAGCACGCCGCGTTGCTGCAGGCGGCCGACCACGTCGCGCGCCACGGTGCGGCTGACGCCGTAGTGGCGGGCGAGCCGCGCCTCGTTGACCCGCCAGCTGGCGAAGGAGATCCGGGCGATCACCTGGTCCTCCACCTCGCCATAGATCCGCTCCCAACTCGGTGAGGATTGCAGCGGGCTGCCGTCATGGGTGGGCGACGCCGTATCGCCGGGCGAGGGGGCCTTTCGTGTTGATGCGCTGCCGGCCAGGACGGCATAGCCCTTGCCCTTCACGCGTTTGACGAGGCCCTGCTGCTCCAGTTCCGACAAGGCGCGGCGCACGGGCGCACGGCTGATGCCGAGCCGCTCGGCCAGCAGCGATTCGGTGAGGTGGCCCGACGCCGGCAGGGTACCGTCGCGGATCTGTTCGGCGATGAGCTGCGTCGCCCGCTCGTAGAGGCGCGGCGTGACGCCGGAAACGCTCTCCGCATCGATGTCCTGGACCCTCTCGGCGCGCCCGTCAGGCATCGTGTCTCCCTCGCAACCCGGCGGATTCGGCCGGTGCCAAAGTGTTTCGAATGTCGCCCATGGCGTCAAACCGGATGCCGACCCCCGGGACGCGATCGTCGCACTCGCCGCTTCACAAGCGCTTGCGATCGCCCGGCTATCGGCCGCCGCTCTATCCCCCCTTTTCTCGCCGACGTTGATATGTATAGTGTAGACATACGACATCGAGCGGGGGCTCGTGGCAGGGAGGAACGGGAATGAGCGGACGGCTCGAAGGGCGGCGAGCATTCGTGACGGGGGCCGGCCAGGGGATGGGCCGCGCCATCGCGCTCCTGTTCGCCGAGGAGGGTGCGGCTGTCGTTGCTGCCAGCCGCACCCTTGCCAAGATGGACGACCTGCCACGTCTGGCGCCGTCGATCACGCCGGTCGGTCTCGACGTTACCGATCGGGACGCCGTGCAGGCGGCGATCGCCGCTGCGGGTGATCTGGACATTCTGGTCAATTGCGCCGGCTGGGTTCACAACGGCAGCATTCTCGACTGCAGCGAGGAGGATTGGGCGAAGAGCCTGGAGCAGAACGCCACCTCCTGTTTCCGCACCATCCGCGCGGCATTGCCCGGGATGATCGCCCGCGGGCGCGGCTCGATCATCAATGTTGCCTCGGTCGCTTCCAGTATTACCGGCGTCGCCAACCGCGCCGCCTACGGCGCCAGCAAGGCGGCGGTGATCGGCCTGACCAAGCAGGTCGCGCGGGACGTCATCCGCACCGGCGTGCGCGTCAACGCGCTGTGCCCCGGCACCACGGCCTCGCCGTCGCTCGAATCCCGCATCGCGGCCAGCGCCGATCCCGAGGCGACCCGCCGCGAATTTGCCGAGCGCCAGCCGATCGGACGCCTTGGCGAGGTCTCCGAAATGGCGGCCGCGGCGCTGTATTTCGCCGCCGACGATGCGGCCTTCACCACCGGCCAGATCCTGGTCGTCGACGGCGGGCAGACCCTGTGAGCGCGGTCTCCGACCAGACCGGCCGCCACGGCGCCCGCATTGGGCTCGACGAGCTCGCCCGCTTCTGCAGGGCCGCCCTGTCGGCGGTCGGTGCCGACGAGGCGACGGCCGAGGCGGCGACGCGGGCGATGGTCCACGGGTCACGCTGCGGCGTCGACAGCCATGGCGTCCGGCTCCTGCCGCATTATGCAACGGTGCTGCGCGAGGGGCGGGTCAACCCGCGGCCGACGCTTTCCTTCACGACGAAGGGCGGCGCGGTCGCCACGCTCGATGCCGACGACGCCCATGGCGCGCTGGCCACCTACAGCGCCATGGACCGTGCGGTCGAGATCGCCGGCAGCCAGGGCATCGGCGCGGTGGCGATCCGCAAATCCTCGCATTTCGGCCCGGCCGGCGCCTATGCGCTGGCGGCGGCCGAGCGCGGGGCCATCGGCATCGTCATGTGCAATTCCGACGCCTTCGTGCGGCTGCATGGCGGGGCGCGCCGCTTCCACGGCACCAACCCGATTGCCTGCGCCATTCCCAATCCGGACGGAGCGCCGTGGCTGCTCGACATGGCCACCAGCGCAATTCCCTACAACCGCGTCAAACTCTACGAGAGCCTCGGCGTGGACCTGCCGGAGGCGGTCGCCTCGGATGCGGAAGGCCGGAACACGGCGGACCCCGCGGCGGTCGAGATGCTGGCGCCGTTGGGGGCGGCCTTCGGCTTCAAGGGCGCCGGCCTTGCCGGCCTGGTCGAGATCTTCAGCGCCGTCCTCAGCGGCATGGGGCTGAGCTTCGACCTCCTGCCGATGGGCGGGCCGGACCTTTCGACCCCGCGCGGCCTCGGCGCCTTCGTCATGGCGGTGCGCACCGATGCCTTCGTCGACCGGGAGATATTCGATCGCGGCATGCGCCGCTATGTCGGCGAACTGCGGGCCAGCGCGACGGCGCGCGGCGCTGAGGTCATGGCGCCGGGCGACCGGGAATGGGCCGAGGCGGAGCGTCGCACCGCCTATGGCGCGCCGGTGGACCCGGCGACGATGACAGAGTTCCGGTCCCTGGCGGACCGGTACGGGCTGGAGATGCCGGCGAGCGCCGGGTCCGGCTCGACGCCGCCCGCGCAGACGGGCGCAAGCTGACCACGAGATCGCAACAGGGAGGATCGACAATGAGCGTGCTGGCAAGGCATCTGAAGACGCTGTCTCTCGCGGTGGGGCTCGGCCTCTTCGCGCAAGGGGCGGTATTCGCGCAGGACAGTTTCGAGCTGCGCTTCAACCATGTGCTCGGCCCCAACGAGCCGTTCCACAAGGGCTTCGAGGCCTGGGCGGAGCGGGTGAAGGAGCGCACCGATGGCGGGCTGACGATCCAGGTCTTCCACAGCGCCCAGCTCGGCGTCGAGGAAGACATCATCGAGCAGATCCGCCAGGGCGCCAATATCGGCCAGAACACCGACGCCGCGCGGCTCGGCACCTATGTCCCGGGCATCGCCGTGGTCAACGGGCCCTATTTCGTCGGCTCGCTGGAGGAATCCTTCAAGCTGGCGGATTCACCCACCATGCAGGAATGGCAGGCGGAGCTTGCCGAACAGCACGGGCTGAAGGTCGTGTGCTTCGACTGGGTGCAGGGTTTCCGCAATTTCTACACCAATGCGCCGGTGCGCACGCCGGAGGATCTGAGCGGCCAGCGCATCCGCACCCCGCCGGCCCCGATCTGGCAGGAATCGATCCGGGCGCTGGGCGCCGAGCCGGTGGCGATGAATTTCGGGGACGTCTATCCCGGCCTGCAGCAGCGGGCGATCGACGGGGCCGAGCTCGTCTATCCCAACATCACCGCCGCCAATCTCAACGAGGTCGTCGACCACGCCAACGAGACCAAGCATATCCTCCTGACCAATTTCCAGGTGGTCAGCTCGCAATGGTTCGACGGCCTGCCGTCGGAATACCAGACCGCGCTGGTCGAGGAATGCCGCGCCGCCGGCCAGGCAACCTCGGCGGAGATCGAGGAGGCGACGCAGACGGCCAAGGCGACCCTGAAGGAGCGGGGCATGACGATCGTCGAGGACGTCGACATGGACGCGTTCCGGGCGGCCGGCGAGAAAGCCTACGAGACGCTGGGTCTCGTCGAGGCGAAGAACAAGGTCCAGGAAGAGATCGGCATCAAGGCGGGCCAGTAACGGTCCGACGCGACGCCGGCGGGGAGATCCATGCCAAGCCTCTATCGGTTC
This sequence comes from Aurantimonas sp. DM33-3, assembly GCF_014334315.1. Lineage (NCBI taxonomy): Bacteria > Pseudomonadati > Pseudomonadota > Alphaproteobacteria > Hyphomicrobiales > Aurantimonadaceae > Aurantimonas > Aurantimonas sp. DM33-3. The sequence continues at coordinate 240,495 of NZ_JACSGS010000006.1, forward strand.
ATCCTGCGGGCTGAGGCATTCCTCGCCGGCGTCCTGTTGATGGCCATGGTCGCGCTCATCTTCGCGGGCGGCGTCGCCCGGATGATGCACACGCCGATCAACTGGACGATCGATCTGGCGACCTGCGCCTTCGCCTGGGCCTCGTTCCTCTGCGCCGACATCGCCTGGCGCAGGGGCGCGCTGATGTCGATCGACATCCTGCCCGAAATGGTGCCCGCCGGCGTGCGGCGGGCGCTGGAATACGTCAATTACGGGTTGATCGCGATCTTCCTCGTTTGCGGCATCTATGCCGGCACGCTGCTCGCCTGGATCAGCCGGGCGCGCAGTTTCCAGGGCATTCCCGGGATCAGCTATTCCTGGGTGACGATGAGCCTGCCGGTCGGCTGCCTGCTGCTACTCGTCACCACGCTTCTGAAAATCCGTGACGCGCGGCGCGCCGCGGTCCGCGCCGAGGGCGCTTCGCCGCCATGCTGATCGTCACCATCGCCTTCGTCGTCCTGATTCTGATGGGCATGCCCATCGCCTTTGCGATCGGGATTTCCGGGGCGCTGTTCTTCGCCCAGCATCCCGAGCTTCCCTTCACCATTCCGGTGCAGGTGACGGTGTCCCAGACCCAGAATTTCGCGCTCCTGGCAATCCCGCTGTTCATCGTCGCCGGCAATTTCATGAACCGGTCGGGCATCACCGAGCGGCTTCTGGACCTCGCCTCGGTGTTGACCGGCCGGCTGCGCGGCGGGCTGGCACAGGTCTCGCTGGCGCTTTCGGCGCTGATGGGCGGCGTGTCGGGATCGGCGATCGCCGATGCGGCGATGCAGAGCCGCATGCTCGGCGACGAGATGACCAGGCGCGGCTTCACCCGCGGCTTTACCGCCGGCATCCTGTCCTATGGCGCGGTTCTGACGCCGATCATTCCGCCGGGCATCGGCATGATCCTCTACGGGACGATCGGCCAGGTCTCGATCGGCCGGCTGTTTGCCGCCGGTTTCGTGCCCGCGCTGCTCCTGTGGATCGGGCTGGGCTTCGCCGTCTGGCTGACCGCCCGGCGACGCGGCTACCAGCCGCAACGCCGGACGCGGCCGAAATTCGCCGAGGTCACGGGGGCCTTCACCGGCGGCATCTGGGCGCTGCTGTTTCCGGTCTTCCTGCTGGTCGGCCTGCGCATGGGCGTCTTCACCCCGTCGGAGATCGGGGCGTTCGCCGTGCTCTACGCGCTGTTCATCGGCGTGCTGGTCTATCGCAAGATGCGGATGAAGGGCTTCGTCGAGGGGCTGGAAAGCAGCCTGGCCGATGTCGGCTCGGTGATGTTCCTGATCGCCCTGTCGGCGATCTTCAGCTACGGCATCGTCCTCGAGCAGGTGCCCGAGACCGTCGCCGGCTGGATCGTCGGGCTGACCGACAATCTCACCGGCGCGATGATCCTGATCTGCGTCGTGGTGGTGGTCATCGGCTTCTTCATCGATGCGACGGTGTTGATCATCATGCTGACGCCGATCGTCCTGCCGGTGGCGCGCGATCTGGGTGCCGACCCGGTGCATTTCGGCATCGTCTTCATCATCGCCGCGACCATCGGCAATTTCACGCCGCCGGTCGGCGCGGCCATGTATGCGGTCTGCTCGATCCTGCGCTGTCCGATCGGCGAGTACACGCGGGAATCTGCGCCGTTCCTGGCGGCGGTCGTCGCCGTCACCGTGCTGCTCATCCTCCTGCCGTCCATCGTCCTCTTCGTCCCGAACCTGATCTTCGGGTGAGGGCCGGCTCGTCGGTCGACGGTCGTGCCGGAAGGATGGGAGACCGAGAGGGCGCTGGCTCGTTCGGGTATCCGGATGCTCTGACCCCGCCGATAACGCGCACATGGCGAATAGCCCGGCAGGGGAGGGGACAGGCCGAGCCCGTGCAGGCGAAGGATCCGCGGTGGTTCGCTCACGATAGACCGCCGGGCCGACCGGCTAGAACAACGCCCGCATCCCGGGGCCGTACGGGGCCCGCCAGGTGCCGCGATCGACCAAATGACTTTTTGCGAAGTTTTTGCGACTGTGGTCGTTGACAGGTCCGGATGGGGTGGCCTATATCGCGTTCATCGACGACGGCGGTGGCGCCGGAGCGGGCCGGACGGTCCGCTGAGAACTGGTTCGGGGCAAATTGTTCTGACCGGTTCGGTTTTGCGCCGCCATCGTCATCATCTATCGAGAGCCGCTTTGCAGCGACCCTCCTCGGGGTATGACCGGACTTGTCCGGATGTCCCGCCGCCATCGTTTGTTCGATTGCGTGCTCTTTGAAAACTGAAGATTGAGAAGAAAGAGAAGCGTGGGCGGCGGATTGTTTGCCTGGAGCTTCGTGTCGGTTTCCTTTCCGATTGCGAGGCATCCATGAGAGAACGATCGATCGTTATCAC